>WJLA01000119.1 GCA_014728765.1 Candidatus Peregrinibacteria bacterium | reverse complement strand
TTTTTATTTGGCGGGCACTATTGATAATGTGAAAGAAAAACATCAAAAAAATAAAAAATAAGCATGAATCAAGAGAAAACATTCAAATTAACAATCAGAACTCCTGACGAAGAAATCTATAATGGAAAAATCAAATCCCTCAAAATCCTAACAGAAGGAGGCTGGATACAAGTTTTTTCCAATCACTCAACTCTAACCGGAACATTGTCGTATTCCCCTATTTCTTTTATAGATCAAAATAATCAAGAAGAACGATATGTAGGTAAAAGAGGTACATTACTGGTTTCAAACAGCATGAATGCAGTGACTATCATATTACTGTCTTGCGAATTGAGTTCTAAACTATCACCGACAAATGCGCTTGAATACTTGCAATTTATTGAAAGCGAATTGGATAAAAAACAGGATCTTTCAAATTTCCATCTTGAATTTCTTGAAGAAGAAAAATTTGTTATCAAAAAAGAAATTGAAGAGCTTGAAAATATGGGAAAAAAATAATTTGACATGTAGCAAAGCGTTGATATACTCTCTGCAAGCTGTCAGCATTTTGCTAATATCATGCAAATAGATTGTGTTGTGGAAGATAGCATATAAAAAGCTTTATCCTAAGCTTTTCCACCAGTATATCCTTCACACTATTTTAATTATGCCGAAGAAAAAAACTTCTACCAAAGATCCCAAAACTACTTCAGAAAAAAAGGCAGTGAAGAAAGCGAATCCTAAATCTTCCAAACAAGCGACAACAAAAAAAACCAAGGTGGATACTAAAAAGTCTACCAAAAAAACAACAGCAAAATCACCTAAAAAGTCCAAGCAAGAATCAACTAAAATTGAACCAAAATTGAGCATCAAAAAAACATCTGTAGCTGAAGAAATTTCCAAATTGCTTCCAAAGGAAAACATTGTAATGAGAAGCACCAGCAACAGAAAATTTTTTTATGAAAGAATAGATAAAGATATTGTCTTACCGAACCTGATAGAAATACAACTTGATTCTTATCGTTGGTTTTTGGAAGAAGGGATCAGAGAGCTTCTGGATGAAATCACTCCAATTACGGATTTTTCCAATAAAAAAATTGAATTACACTTTTTGAACCACACCATTGACGAACCAAAATATGATCCTCAAACCTGCAAAGTTAAAAACATGACATATGAGGCATCACTGAAAGTTCATGTTCAATTGATCAACAAAGAAACTGGTGAAATTAAAGAGCAAGACGTTTTCCTTGGAGGTGTTCCTCTAATGACACAAAAAGGAACTTTTATTGTTAATGGAATTGAAAGAGTGGTGGTTTCTCAGATTGTCAGATCTCCTGGAGTTTTCTTTTCAAAAAACTCAAGTTTACCCAATGCTCACAACGCTAAAATTATTCCGAAACGTGGAGCATGGTTGGAAATAGAAACCGACAAAAAAGGTATCATCAGTGTTAAAATTGATCGAAAAAGAAAAATTCCAGTTACTTCCCTACTTCGAGTTTTCGGTTATGAAACAGATAAAGAAATCCGAGATCAATTCGAAGATTTAATCGACAATTCGGCTGACGACTGGATAATGAAAACGCTGGAAAAAGATTCAGCGAAAACGGTGGAAGATGCCTATCAAAGCATTTATAGAAAAATCAGACCTGGAGATCTTGCCACCCCTGAAAATGCCAAAGCTTTGATTCAATCAATGTTCTTTGATTATAAAAAATATGACATGGGACCGGTTGCTCGTTACAAAATCAACAAAAGGTTTGAAATGGACACACCGAACACCAAAGACTTCCATACTTTCCAAGTTAAAGATCTCGTGGCAATTTTAAGACATCTGATTAACCTTAACAATGGCAATGGTACTGCCGATGATATTGACCACCTTAGCAACAGAAGAATCAGAGCGGTCGGAGAACTCGTTCAAAATAAATTCAGAGTGGGACTTTTGAGAACTGAAAGAATCGCCAAAGACAGAATGACTGTTATGGATCTGGAAACAGTCACTCCCACACAATTGATTAACTCAAGACCGATTACTGCGGCGCTAAGAGAATTTTATGCAAGTTCACAGCTTTCACAATTTATGGATCAGACCAATCCCCTATCTGAACTTGCGCATAAAAGAAGATTATCTGCAATGGGACCGGGCGGTCTTTCCAGAGAAAGAGCTTCATTTGATGTTCGTGATGTACACTCTTCTCACTATGGAAGAATATGTCCTATTGCCACACCCGAAGGGCCAAATATTGGTCTGGTTGTTCATTTGGCCACTTATGCCAGAATCAACAAATACGGTTTTATTGAAACACCTTATCGCAAAATGTCAGAATCAATATCAATCAAAGATGTTGACAAACTGCTTGGAATGAAAATCAGAAAAGATGTTTTAGATCCGAAAAGTAATAAAGTAATAGCCAAACAAGAAGATGTTATCGACAAAAAACTAATCGAAAAATTCAAAAAATCCGATTTCGATGAAATAACGGTACACAAGCATTCAACCGATGAGATCAGATACTATGCGGCCGATGAAGAGGATAACATGGTAATAGCTCAAGCAAACACTGAACTTGACGAAAAAAATCAAATTAAAGATTCACTGATTTCAGCTAGAAGAAAAGGAGAACCGGAATTGTTATCAACAAAATTGGTAACTCACATGGATATTTCTCCAAAACAAATTATTTCAGAAACCACCTCACTTATCCCCTTCCTTGAACATGATGACAATACTCGTGCTTCAATGGGATCAAACATGCAACGACAAGCAGTAGCTTTGATCAAACCTCATGCCCCTACCGTTGGAACGGGTATGGAAGAAATTGTTGCAAAAAGTTCAGGACAATGTCATTTGGCGGAAGATGATGGAACTGTAGCCTATGTTGACTCCGAACAAATTACCGTCATCTACGATAACGGTAAGAAAACAATTTATAATCTTTCAAATTATGAAAGATCAAATCAATCAACTTGTATTCACCAAAGAGCAGTTGTGAACAAAGGTCAAAGAGTATCCAGAGGTGATGTTCTGTCAGACGGTCCGGCCATTGAAAACGGAGAATTGGCATTAGGTCAAAATGTACTTGTAGCTTATATGGCATGGAAAGGATTTAACTATGAAGATGCGGTAATTTTCTCCGATAGAGTTGTAAAAGATGGCCTTTATGATTCTGTTCATATTGAAACTTATACGATTGATGTTAGAGATACCAAGTTAGGACCGGAAGTTATTACCAGAGATATACCCAATGTCGGAGAAGCCAGACTGAAAGACTTAGATGACAATGGTATTGTTAGAATAGGAGCGTCTGTGCGTGAAGGTGATATCCTAGTAGGAAAAATCACACCTAAAGGTGAAACTGAATTATCAGCAGAAGAAAGACTCTTAAGAGCAATATTCGGTGACAAGGCCCGTGACGTTAAAGACACATCACTCAGATTACCCGGCGGTGAAGGTGGAAAAGTGGTTAGTGTTCAAATTTTCTCTCGCTCAAACGGAGATGAGTTACCAACAGGTGTAAATCAACAAATACAAGTAAACGTAGCTCAAACCAGAAAAATCTCAATCGGTGATAAAGTAGCCGGTCGTCATGGAAACAAAGGTGTAATTTCAACAATCGTTCCGCAAGAAAATATGCCTTTCTTACCTGATGGAACTCCTGTCGATATTATTCTAAATCCACTGGGAGTATCTTCACGTATGAATATCGGACAAATTCTTGAAACTCACTTGGGTTGGGCCGCCGATGAAATGAATATTAAAGTGGCAACTCCCGCCCTCGAAGGTATTGCTTCCGAAAAAACCAAAGAGCTTTTAATTGAAGCCGGGCTTCCGGAAGATGGAAAAGTACAACTTTACGACGGATTAACAGGAGAACCGTTTGATCACAGAACAACAGTGGGAATTTCATATATCTTAAAACTTTCTCATTTAATCGAAGATAAAATTCACGCTCGTTCCGTTGGTCCTTATTCACTTGTCACACAACAACCACTTGGAGGAAAAGCGCAACATGGTGGACAAAGATTTGGAGAAATGGAAGTATGGGCACTTGAAGCATATGGAGCTTCTCACACACTTCAAGAAATGCTTACCATCAAATCGGATGATGTTTATGGTAGATCAAAAGCTTATGAATCCATTGTTAAAGATGAGCAAATTAAGAAACCAAAAACACCTGAATCATTTAACGTCTTGGTAAAAGAGCTTCAAAGCTTAGGGTTATCGGTAAATTTTGACACGGCGAAATTACCGGATGAAGAAGAAATTTTATATGACGGAACACCTAATGTGGAGGAAGATATCACACCTGACGATGAAACGGATGAAACTATCACAAATGAAGTTTCAGAAACAATTAAAAAACAAGGAGACACATCTGAAGATGACGTTGGAGATCATGTTTCGGGAATAGAAGTAATCACTGATCAAGAGTCAGAAGAAATTGAAGTCGATGAAATAAAAGAAGAAGGCGATCCGACTGATTTGGAAGACTTCGCCAAAATGGAAGCTGAAATTGAAAATATTGATGACCTTGATGCACCAGACGAAGAACTGGCAAAACTTGAAATGGAAGGCGATCTTGATGAAACCGAAGAAGTAGATGATGATAAAGAAAAATAATATCCCTAATATCTCCATAACCTAACCTTTATGAGAAGCGTAAACAAAGTAATTCTAATTGGAAACCTTACAAGAGATCCTGAAATGAGACAAACTCCAAGCGGACAAGCAGTTTGCACATTTTCAATCGCAACCAACAGAGAATGGGTTACCAAAGATGGCAGCAAACATTCACTCACTGAATATCATGACTTGGTATCATGGGCAAAATTGGCTGAAATTTGCGATCAAAATCTAAAAAAAGGAAAATTAATATATGTTGAAGGATACCTCAAAACAAGAAGCTGGGAAACTCCGGAAGGGGTGAAAAAATTCAAAACCGAGATAGTAATTCAGGACTTAATAATGTTGAACAAACGAGATGAATCGTATTCGGATGAAAATGAATATGTGCCGTCCGAAGAGGATGAAAGCTTCTTAAACAACGATACTGAAAATAATAATACAACCGACTCCCAATCAACAACAAATTCGGCACCTGAAGCTGATTCGGATAAAAAGAAAAATGTCGACATTGAAAGCGACCTTGGTCTCTAACATAAAGGTCAAACCAGGATTTTAAATTAAATTATAATAACCACTATAAACATGACAGTAAATCAAACTGCTCATCAAACCAACAAGAAAAACAATGAACAATTTGACAGAATTTCAGTGTCGGTTGCCTCTCCAGATGAAATTCTTGATTGGTCTACAGGTGAAGTTAAAAAACCGGAAACCATCAATTACAGAACTCAAAAACCAGAAAGAGATGGTCTATTTTGTGAAAAGATTTTTGGACCGACCAAAAATTATGAATGTTATTGCGGAAAATATAAAAGAATCAGATATAAAGGTGTGATTTGTGAAAAATGCGGTGTGGAAGTCACTCATTCTTCCGTCAGAAGAAATCGCATGGGACACATTAAACTTGCGGTTCCCGTAACACATATCTGGTTTTTAAGATCGACCCCGAGCAGAATCGGACTATTACTTGATCTTCCAATTAAAGCAATCGAACAAGTCGTTTATTTTGCGGCATACATTATCACAGATGTTGACTACGATTCCAAAAAAGAAGCTTTGGAAACTTTGCAGAGCGAATACAAATCTACTCGCAAAAAATATCAAGAAGAAAGTCAAAAAATGGTCTCGGATGCCGCCAACAAAAAAGATAAGTCAATGATTGACAAAATTGAAAAAGAATATGCCAACAAAATTGAAGATATCGATAAACAATATAAAAACAATTTGGAACAACTTAATGGTATCGATATCGGAAAGATTTATTCTGAACTTGAATACAGAGAATTATCCACCAAATTCGGTCAAGTTTTCAGAGCGGGAATCGGGGCGGAAGCTATCAGAAGAATTATAGAAAATTTGGATCTGCAAAAATTAATCAATGAATTAAAAGAAGAACAACAAAAAACTTCAGGACAAAAACAAAAAAAAGTAATCAAAAGATTAAAATTAGCCGGTAGCTTATTAAAAGCCGGCATCAAACCTGAATGGATGGTAATGACTGTACTTCCGGTTATTCCACCTGATCTTCGTCCAATGGTTCAACTTGATGGAGGAAGATATGCGGCATCCGATCTGAACGACTTGTACAGAAGAGTTATCAACAGAAATAACCGTCTAAAAAGGTTAATGTCAATCGGTGCACCTGAAGTGATTTCAAGAAATGAAAAAAGAATGCTACAGGAAGCAGTTGATACTTTATTAAATAATAGTGCAAGACAAGGAAAAACTGTCTTCAACTCTGGAGATAAACGAAAACTCCGATCACTTTCAGATATGTTGAAAGGTAAACAAGGTCGTTTCAGACAAAACTTGCTAGGAAAACGTGTGGACTATTCCGGACGTTCCGTTATCGTTGTCGGACCGCAGCTTAAATTGAATCAATGTGGACTACCGAAAGCAATGGCCTTGGAACTATTTAAACCATTTGTAATTGGAAGACTGATTGCGGACGGACATGCACACAATATTAAATCATCTGAAAAACTGATACAGGCCGGAAACAAAGAGGTTTGGGACATTTTGGAAGAAGTAACAAGAAACAGATACGTTTTATTGAATCGTGCTCCAACTCTGCATAGACTTGGTATACAAGCATTTAAACCGGTTTTGGTTGAAGGTAAAGCAATTCAAATTCACCCACTAGTCTGTACCGCATTTAATGCTGACTTTGACGGAGACCAAATGGCAGTGCACGTTCCTCTTTCAAAGCAAGCCCAAGAAGAAGCCAAAATCCTAATTGCTTCATATAGAAATCTTTTGAAGCCATCAGCCGGAGAACCGATTGTAGCTCCTACTCAAGATATGGTATTGGGCTGCTACTATTTGACCAAAGAAACTCCTGGCAAAAAAGGCGAAGGCATGGTATTCACCGATATCAATGAGGCCATGCTGGCATGGAGAGAAGAACATCTTCATCTTCAAACAAAAATCAAAGCAAGAGTAGAAGGTGACATAAAAGAAACTACCCTGGGTAGAATGATTTTCAATAGCTTTAGACCTATTGAACTTCCTTATTGCAACGAGACAGTAGGTAAAAAACAACTAAGCACATTATTAAATGATAGCTTCTTACACGCCGGGTCATTAAAAACCGCAAAATTTGCAGACGCTCTGAAACGCATCGGTTTTCAATTTGCCACATATTCCGGACTATCGATAGCCGCTGCCGATATGATTATACCTGAAAACAAAGAAAGCATAATTGAAGAAGCTGAAAAAATTATCAAAAGAATTAACAATATCTATCAAAACGGATTGATCACAGATGATGAAAGATATGTACAAACCATTAAAATCTGGAATCAAGCCAAAGCTGATATCACAAAATCAATGATTTCCAGCATTGACCCTGAAAATGATCTTCACTATATGATCAACTCAGGAGCGCGTGGTAACTGGGGTCAAATTACTCAGTTATGCGGTATGAAAGGTAATGTTGCCAATCCGGCAGGTAAAACAATCGAATTACCCATCACATCAAATTTGAAAGAAGGATTTTCAATTCTTGAATACTTTATTGCCACACATGGAGGACGTAAAGGTAAATCAGATACCGCTCTGAAAACAGCTGAAGCCGGTCACTTGACTCGTCGTTTAGTGGATTCCGTGCAAGATATTATCATTAAAGAATTTGATTGCGGTTCGGATCATGTCCATCATATTACTGTACAAGAAAGTGATAAAATCGGAGTTAAACTTGAAAATAGAATATTTGGAAGAACATTGGCGGAAGATATTATTGATGCTAAGACCGGAGAAGTATTAGTTGAAAAAGGAGCTGAAATTGATAGAGGTATCATCAAAATCATCAATGATAACAATATACAACAAATTGGAGCCAGATCCGTATTAACTTGCCAAACCAAAGGCGGAGTTTGCTCCAAATGTTATGGCAGAGACCTGGGAACAAATGAAACGGTTGAAATTGGTACAGCTGTAGGAATTATAGCGGCTCAATCAATCGGTGAACCGGGTACTCAGCTAACCATGAGAACTTTCCACATGGGTGGTGTGGCAAGTGCTGAAGGTGATATCACACAAGGTTTAACCAGAGTTGAAGAATTATTTGAAGCCAGAAATCCCAAATCACCCGCGGTAATGAGTGAATTGGATGGAATTGCAAAAATTCATCATAAAGGTCAAACCTCGGAAATTACAATCAAAACAGAAGAACCGCTTCAAGTTACTTATCAATTAACGGGTAAAATTGAGCCTATCGTTCAAAAAGGAGATATTGTCAAAGAGAAAGAAATTATTGCCAAGGATAAGAACAAAAACAATATCCGAGCGGAATATAATGGAAAAATCATTGATATTACTGCTGACCATATTGTATTAAGAAGCAATGACTGCATTGAAGTTACATACAAAATACCTTTTGGTAAAATTATTAAGATTAGCAATGGCGAAAAAGTAAGAAAAGGACAAGCACTTTGTTCAGGTCATTTAAACCTAAAACAGTTAATGGAATTAACAAATGTTTATAGCGTTCTTAAATATATTGTTTCAGAGGTACAAACAATCTATGCTTCACAAGGTCAAACAATTAATGATAAACATATCGAAATAATAGCCAGACAAATGCTATCCAAGATAAGAATATCAGACCCCGGAGATAGCGATCTAATTGCAGGTGAAATCAACGATATACTGACTGTCGAAAAAATCAACAGAGAGCTTGAGGTTGAAGGAAAAAAACTTGTAACATTCGAAAGACTTCTGCTTGGACTGACCAGAATATCATTGCACACTGACAGTTGGCTTTCTGCAGCATCATTCCAAGAAACTATCAGAGTCTTGGTTGAAGCTTCAACCACTAACAAAATGGATTATCTGGAAGGATTAAAAGAAAACGTTATCATTGGTAAACTGATTCCTGCCGGAGCAACTTATAGAAAAAAACATCCGGATTTAATCCCTGAATTCCAAACCAACATTGAAATTCAACCGGAATATGATGCCGAAACACCTGACGAAGAAAAAACATATCCAATTCTCTAAAAAAAACTTGCTAAATAAAAAATGCTGGTGTAGATTAAGCCGGCCAAAAGTCAAACTAGTATAACTAATCAGAAATGCCAACAATTAATCAATTAATTAGAAAACCAAGAAAACCAAAGCATAAAAAGAGTAAAGCACCAGCTTTGCAAACTTCTTTTAACACTATTAAGAATAAAACAGTGTTCAAAGGCAGTCCTCAAAAACGAGGTGTTTGCGTTAAAGTTGGAACTATGACTCCGAAAAAACCTAACTCGGCTCTTCGAAAATTCGCTAAAGTCAGATTAACTAACGGAGTTGAAGTAAATGCTTACATTCCAGGTGAAGGACATAATCTTCAAGAACACAGCGTCGTATTGATTAGAGGAGGAAGAGTAAAAGATTTACCGGGTGTTCGTTATCATATTGTAAGAGGATCTCTTGATACACAAGGAGTAAATGAAAGAAAACAAGGAAGATCAAAATATGGTGCTAAAAGACCAAAGAAATCATAATATCAATAATATTTTATTTAAGTAATTTTATTATCAGCAACAATGGCACAGAAAAGATCAAAATTTATTCCCGAAAATTCTACACCTCTGCAAGAAAAGTTTATTAATTGCTTGATGATTGGTGGGAAAAAAAGTGTAGCGAGAAAAATTTTCAATGAATCATTACAAATTGTTTCGAACAAAGTTCAAAAAGATCCTGTTGAAATCTTTGAAAAAGCAATTGAAAACATCAAACCTTCACTTGAAGTAAAGGCAAAAAGAATCGGTGGAGCCGTTTATCAAATTCCAATAGAGGTAAAACCTACCAGAAGAGTAACTCTATCCATCAGATGGCTACTTGGTGTTTCCAGAGGTAAAAAAGGTTCACCAATGGCAAAAAAATTAGCTGATGAATTAATTCTAGCCGCCAATGGTGAAGGTGCTGCAGTTAAAAAAAGAGAAGATGTAACCAAAATGGCACTTGCTAACAAAGCTTTCGCTCACTACGCAAAGTATTAATCAAAAAAAATTTCCGAAATAAAAGCCTCTATCTTATAGAGGCTTTTTTAATGATGTTGCAAATATACCCAAAGCTCCGATTAACAAAATAATCGCAATCAGAATATATCCGTTACAATCAATTGGAAACTGATAAGCTCCAAAACTATAAATTTTACAAATAGATTTATTTTGATTATTTCGTTCGGCAACACCTCTCAATTCATAACATACTTCTTCTTCACAAATCACCTCTATTACAGTTGGAGCTGATCTTAGTTGATCAATCTCTACCAATTGAAACTCTTCAACTTTAATTGACTGATTTGCTTCATTTATTTCTATACTCGGCTCTACATCAACAATACTTTTATCGGTAATTTGCAAAGGCAAAGGCAAATCAATTTCTGACTTTTCTATAGTTTCTATATCAGTTACATTTCGTTGCTGAATTGGTTTGTTTTCATCTTCTTTTTCAACTTCAATAAAGTCTTCAGAAACATCATCTTCTATTTCTTCATCTTTTTTTTCTTCCACTTCATCCTCTTCTTCAACAATCTCTTCATCATCGGAAATCTCACTGCAAGGATCACCCAAAAGACAACCTGGAGCAATATATGCTCCACCCGAACCGCCTGTTGAAGCAGATCCACCTCTTGATCCCCCACTTCCTGATCCTCCATTATCATCATTATTGTTATCATCATTTTTTTCAGGAAAACCACAATCACTCATCACTGCAAAATTTCCCGTACATTCGACATAATCATCATTATTACTGACTCCACCATAATAATCCAGACTTCCCTCAATTTGATAAGCAGCTGATTCACCAAGTTCGCTTTCACTATTAACAAAATCCACAATTTGAAAATTACTTGAACCGCTTTGAGCTAAAACCGATGAATTAGCAAAAACTACACTATATATTAATAGTATTAACAAATGTGTTTTTTTGAGTTTTTTCAACAATCTCATTAATCAACTAAATATCCCCATATTATACCACAAAACTGATTTTCATCAAAGTGTACGGAATATTTTTTTTACTGCTTGACTTCAAACTAATAAAAATTATAATACCGAAGCAAAATTTAACATTTAATACATGTCAGCAGATCTCAGTAATTTAAGAAATTTCGGTATTATCGCTCATATTGATGCGGGTAAAACCACCACAACCGAAAGAATTTTATTTTATACAGGAAAGTCCTATAAAATTGGAGAAGTTCACGAAGGTGAAGCAACTATGGACTGGATGGAACAAGAAAAAGAAAGAGGTATAACCATTACAGCAGCAGCAACCACCTGTTCTTGGAAAGATTGCAGATATAATATTATCGACACTCCGGGTCACGTTGACTTTACAGCTGAAGTGGAACGTTCAATGCGTGTACTTGATGGAGGTGTGGTGGTCTTTGACGGATCGCAAGGTGTTGAACCTCAATCAGAAACAGTATGGAGACAAGCTGACAAATACAAAGTTCCCAGAATGTGCTTTATCAACAAAATGGATAAAATTGGAGCTGATTTTGACATGAGTCTAAAATCAATTTGGGACAGATTGTCCAAAAACGCAGTTGCCGCTCAATTACCGATAGGAGTTGAGAATGACTTAAAAGGTGTTGTCGATTTAATTGAGAAAAAAGCATATACATTCGAAGGGAAAATGGGAGAAGAAGTAAAAGAGATTGAAATTCCTGCAGATATGATCGAGCAAGTAGAAACAGCTAGAAACACTTTAATTGAAAAAATTGCGGAAACTGATGATGCTTTAACGGAAAAATTTCTGGGAGGTGAAGATATTTCTATCGATGAACTTAAACAAGCTTTAAGAAAAGCTGTTATCAATGTAGAGTTATATCCAGTTTTTTGTGGTTCAGCCCTTGCTAATGTGGGAGTACAAATCTTACTCGACGCAGTAAATGCATACCTCCCTTCTCCTCATGACATAGGTGTTATTAATGGTAAGAACCCGGAAACCGGAGAACCGGAACAAAGACACTTAAATGATGATAATCCGTTCTCAGCTTTAGTGTTTAAAATCGCAACAGACCCTTATGTGGGGAAAATAGCTTTCGTTAGAGTTTATTCCGGAAAACTAAGCTCTGGAAGTTATGTTACCAACATGAGTAACGACAAAAAAGAAAGAGTGGGAAGAATGCTTCAAATGCACGCAAACTCCAGAGAAGAAATTAAAGAACTTCATGCCGGAGATATCGCAGCTGTGGTTGGATTAAAAAACACTTTAACGGGTCACACTCTTGCTGACGAAAAAAATCCAATTTTATTGGAAACCATTGAATTTCCGGAGCCTGTAATCAGAATTGCCATTGAACCCAAAACCAAAGCCGACCAAGAAAAGATGGGAATGGCACTTAGCAAACTGGCTGAAGAAGATCCAACCTTCAGAGTTTCCACAGATGAAGAAACAGGACAAACAATCATCGCGGGAATGGGAGAATTGCACCTTGATATCATCGTTGATCGTTTAAAAAGAGAATTTAAAGTAGAAGCTAATATTGGACAACCGCAAGTAGCTTACCGAGAAACAATTACTCAACCTGCTAAAGTGGAAGAAAAATACGCTAAACAATCAGGTGGTCGTGGTCAATATGGACATGTCTTGATGAATATTTCTCCACAAGAAGCCGGAAAAGGATATGAGTTCGTAAACAGCATTGTTGGAGGTAAAATTCCAAAAGAATATATTCCGGCAGTTGATAAAGGTGTACAAGAAGCTATGACAAGAGGTGTTGTGGCCGGATATCCACTTGTAGATGTGAAAGTTGAGCTTTATGACGGATCATATCACGATGTGGACTCTTCTGAATTGGCATTTAAAGTGGCCGGCTCACTTGCTTTCCAAAAAGGAGCCAAACAAGCAGGAGCCTGTATTCTTGAACCTATTATGAAAGTGGAAGTTACTACTCCCGAAGATTATTTTGGTGATGTAATGGGTAACCTTTCATCAAGAAGGGGTCAAATAGTTGAATCGGGAGATAGAGGAATGGCAAAAATCATTACCGCCTACGTTCCCCTATCAGAAATGTTCGGATATGCAACGGACTTAAGATCTATCACTCAAGGTAGAGCGGGTTATGCTATGGAATTCGACAGATATGAAAAAGTGCCTAACAATGTGGCGGAAAAAATTATCAACGAAAGATCGAAAGCTTAATTTAGGCTATAAATAGACAAAAAAGCCTTAAACAGAAACTTAAAAAAAGATATTGCAATCGAAAAACTTTTCCGATAATATCTCTGGGCATTTGTCTCGCACAAAGTATTAATAAGTATTTAAAAACATTTAATTTCTCTAACTCGAAAAAATTATGGCAGACGTATTTCAAAGAACTAAACCGCACGTTAACGTCGGTACAATCGGTCACGTAGACCACGGAAAAACAACTTTGACAGCAGCAATTTCATTCTATAGTGCTAACAAAGGTTATGCTCAAGCTAGAAAATACGATGAAATTGATAATGCACCTGAAGAAAGAGAGCGCGGAATTACTATCGCTACCTCTCACCAAGAGTACGAAACAGACAAAAGACATTATGCTCACGTTGACTGTCCTGGTCACGCCGACTACGTTAAAAACATGATTACCGGTGCTGCACAAATGGACGGTGCTATTCTTGTAGTATCAGCTGCCGATGGACCAATGCCGCAAACTCGTGAACATATCCTTTTGGCAAAACAAGTTAATGTTCCTTACATTGTTGTTTTCTTGAACAAAATGGATATGGCTGATCCGGAAATTGCCGAACTTTCTGAAATGGAAGTTAGAGAGCTGTTGACTAAATATGGTTTCGATGGTGACAATGCTCCTGTAATCAAAGGATCTGCGCTTAAAGCCTTGGAAAATCCAAATGATGCTGAAGCTACCAAGCCTATACAAGACTTATTGGATGCTCTTGATTCTTATATCCCTGAGCCACAAAGAGATCTTGATAAGCCATTCCTTATGTCAGTTGAAGATGTATTCTCTATTAAAGGTAGAGGTACTGTTGCAACAGGTAGAATTGAACAAGGTGTGGTTAAAGTTAATGAAGAAGTGGAAATAGTAGGTATCAAAGATACTCAAAAGACAGTTGTGACAGGTGTTGAAATGTTTAAGAAAATGCTTGATCAAGGTCAAGCCGGTGATAATGTGGGACTACTTCTAAGAGGTATTGAAAGAGAGCAAATTGAAAGAGGGCAAGTTCTTGCTAAACCGGGGACTATTAAACCTCACACCAAATTCGAAGCTGAAATTTATGTATTAACCAAAGAAGAAGGTGGAAGACACACTCCTTTCTTCAAAGGGTATAAACCACAATTCTATATCAGAACGACTGATGTAACCGGATCACTTGAATTGCCTGCCGGAACGGAAATGGTAATGCCTGGTGATAATGTGAAAATCAATGTTGAGCTTAGCGCCCCTATCGCTATGGACGAAGGTTTAAGATTCGCTATCCGTGAAGGTGGTAGAACCGTGGGTGCGGGAGTTGTATCTAAAATCATTGAATAGTATTAATAAAATTTAACTTAACGAGAAGCAACAATGGCTACTAATAAGCAGAAAATTAGAATTAAAATTCAAGCTTACGACCACAAAATCGTAGATGACTCAGCAAGACTGATTATTGACACAGCTGAAAGAACAGGAGCTATTGTTGCAGGACCTATTCCCCTACCAACAAAAATTGAAAAAATTACTGTCAATAGATCTACTTTTGTTCACAAAAATGCAAGAGATCAATATGAAATCAGAACACATAAAAGATTGATTGATATAACAGAAAGTACGCCTAAGACTGTGGATTCTCTAACAAATCTAAGTCTACCTGCGGGTGTTGACATAGAAATTAGAATGTTAACAAACGCATAACAACCAGGAGATATTAAGTTATTAGATTGCGGGTTAAATAATCTTCAATCGACTCCTTACAAGGATATAACCTCTAAAAAATATATGAACGGAATACTAGGAAAAAAACTAGGGATGACAAGAGTTATCAAAGAAGATGGACTGGCAGTGCCTGTTACAATTCTTGAATGCTCACCAAATGTAATCTCACAAATCAAAACTGCAGAAAAAGATGGATACAATGCGGTAGTGCTAGGTTTTGAAGAAAGAAAGAGACCATCAAAAAACAAGAAATTTTATTTTTCAAAAGAGTTTAAAGTTGATTCTATTGATGGCTTCGAAAAAGCTGCAACTTTGGATATCAGTAGATTTGCTGAGGGTGATCAAGTTTCACTTTCAGGAATTTCTAAAGGTAAAGGATTTCAAGGTGGAATTAAGAGATGGAATTTCTCTCGTGGACCTGAAACTCATGGATCTCATCACCACAGAGAACCGGGTGCGGTTGGTGGATGTGCCTCTCCGGGAAAAATATTCAAAGGTAAAAAACTTCCCGGAAGAATGGGTGGTGGAAAAGTAACTATCAGATCTACAACCGTGGAATATGTTGATACGCAAAAAAATCTGATTGGATTCAAAGGTCCAGTACCCGGTTCTATCAATTCATATGTAAAAATTAATAAATTGTCATAGAGATGGCTAAAATAACTATATACAATCAAGAAGGAACAAAAGTGAACGAATATAATGCTGCGGCTGCGATATTCGAAGCTGAATTTAATAGAGATTTGATTCAACAAGCTCTAATCAGACAACTTTCCAACAAAAGACTTGGCATGATAGCTCATACCAAAACCAAAGCGGAAATTGTTGGTGGTAAGAAAAAACCTTTCAGACAAAAAGGGACTGGTTATGCCAGACAAGGTGCGACCAACAATCCTCATCAAATTGGAGGTGGAGTTGCTCATGGTCCCAGAAATGTCAGAAATTTTCAGAAAGACATGCCAAAGAAGCAAAGAAGACTAGCTTTGTTTTCAGCTATTTCACAAAAACTAAGGGAAGAAAAAGTGCTTGGCCTTGATAAATATGATCAAGCAGAGATCAAAACAAGAAAAATGGCTGAAATGATCAATAAATTGCCTATTGATAAAGATGTGTTAATTGTTTTGGATTCTAAAAATGAAATGCTAACAAAATCAGCAAACAACTTGCCGAATGTCAAAACCATTAATGTACAATACCTAAATATTGCCGATTTACAAAAATTCGATAAAATTGTTTTCCTGGAAGAAGCGTTAAAGAAAATGGAAAGCATTTTTTTAAATAAGAACTAATAAAATTTAGAGATGAAAACTTACGAAATTATTTATCAACCGGTTGTCACAGAAAAATCAACTTTAATGCAAGAAAACAAAATCTTCGCATTCTGGGTTAACAAAAAAGCATCAAAAATCGATATCAAAAATGCTATCAAATCGATCTATGGTGCGGATGTTGACTCGGTAAAAGTTGTAAACACAAGATCAAAAGAAAGAAGAATCAGGAAAGGTGTAATGCAAAAAAGAGATGCGGGTAAAAAAGCTTATATAACATTGGTGGGTAAAGCGAATTTAGACACTACCAAATTTGAAAAAACCAAAGCTGATCAAGATAAAAAATCTTCAGCTAAAAAAACCGCAACGAAAGCGACGAAAGCGACGAAAAAATCTACTAAGTAATTATAAAATTTAATCCTAAAGAGTCGTGCCAGTAAAAAACTACAAAGCAACCACAGCGGGAAGAAGACATATGACCTCATTAACTTATGAGGAAGTCACAACAAATAAACCTGCAAAAAGATTGGCTCCCGGAAAAAAAACCGGATCAGGTAGAAACAATCGTGGTGTAATCACAATCAGACATAAAGGAGGAGGTCATAAGAGAAAATATCGAAATATTGATTTCAAGCAAGTCGATAAAAAAGGAATACCTGCAAAAGTTGCCACTATCGAATATGATCCGAACAGAACAGCGTTAATAATGCTGGTAAACTATGCAGATGGCGAAAAAAGGTATCACTTGGCTCCGGAAGGAATACAAGTGGGAGACGAAATTATCACCAAAGAAAAAGCTAAAATCATCAGCGGAAACAGAATAAAGCTTAAATATGTTCCTGCCGGACACAGTGTCTACAATTTGGAACTTGAGCAAGGTAAAGGTGGTCAAATTGTCAGATCGGCCGGTACCAGTGCCAGTGTGATGGCTGTCGAAAAAGAATTCGCTCAAATCAAATTACCATCCGGAGAGTCTAGATATATCAGCAAAGAATGCTATGCCACACTGGGAAGAGTCAGTAATGTTGACCACACTCTTGTAAAAATTGGAAAAGCGGGAAGAAACAGATGGCTGGGGAAAAGACCACAAGTTAGAGGTAAAGTTATGAACCCGGTAGATCACCCACACGGAGGTGGTGAAGGAGCTCAACCAATCGGACTTATTTATCCTAAAACGCCTTGGGGCTTGCCGGCACTCGGTGTTAAAACCAGAAAAAGAAAATACAGTGATAAAATGATTGTAAGAAGAAGAAAAGGTGACAAACTTAATAAATAATAACTAATTAAATCAACAACTCATGTCTAGAAGTTTAAAAAAAGGACCTTACGTTGATCCAAAATTACTAAAAAAAGTTAATTCCATGCAAGATGGTGGACAAAAGAAAGTCATCAAAACATGGGCAAGAGCCAGTGTGGTGGCACCTGAATTCGTTGGATTCACAATTGCCGTACACAATGGAAAACAACATTTACCCGTCTTCATTACAGAAGAAATGGTAGGCAGAAAACTTGGAGAATTCGCGCCAACAAGAAAATTTAAAGGGCATGGTGGAAAATTGGCTAAGGCTCAAGGATAAAACATTAATCTACTTTAAAAAATATGAAAGCAATCGCAAGAACAATCAGAATTACTCCCAAAAAGGCAAATTTAGTTGCCGGAATGGTGAGAAAAAGAGGAGTTAATGAGGCTTTGGAAATCTTAAAATTTACTCCTAAAAAAGCTGCTCAAATAATCTACAAAGTGGTAGCAAGCGCGGCAAGTAATGCTGAGACTAATTTCAAACAAGATAAGAATAATCTTGTTATTAAAGAAATAGTTATCGGAAAAGGCCCAACTCTCAAAAGAAGAGTTCCCGTTTCCAGAGGTAGAGCTTTCCCTATTGATAAAAGAACTTCCAACATTACTGTTTTATTATCAATAGAAGAACCGAAAGAAATCAAAAAACAAGCTTCCGCTTCAACCGAAAAGACGCAAGAAAAAGATATGAAAAAGGATGAAAATGAAGAAAATGAAGAAAATGCATCAAATAAAACTACTAACAATAAATAATTTAACTTATCATGGGACAAAAAGTTAATCCTACAATACAGAGAATCGGAATTATCAAAACCTGGGACAATCGATGGTTTGCACCCAAGAAAAAATATGCCAAATATTTGCATCAAGATTTCGAAATAGAAACAACCATCAGAAAAGAATTGGATGATGCCGGAGTTTCCAATATCGAAATTCATAGAACAGCGAATAAAGTTCATGTTAACATTCACAGTGCAAAACCTGGTATCATAATCGGAAGACAAGGAGCTAACCTTGATGTTCTAAAAGACAAGTTAAAGAAAAAATTCAACGAAGATTTTGTTGTAAACATAAAAGAGATCAAAAAACCTGCAATAGATGCGTTTTTGCTGGGAGACAGTATCGCCAAGCAAATTGAAAAAAGAGTTTCCTATAGAAGAGCTGCCAAAATGGCTATTGAAAAAGCTATGGAATCAGGTGCTCAAGGTGTTAAAGTTTCACTCGGAGGAAGACTTAATGGTGTGGAAATCTCAAGAAGTGAATTTTTTACACAAGGAAAAATCCCACTTCACACTTTTAGAGCAAATATCGAATATGCGGAACAAAGAGCAAGCACCACCTACGGTGTAATTGGAATCAAGGTATGGATTTACAAAGGAGATGTATTTAATAAGAAAGGACAATACATTAACGATAATAAGGAGGAAACAGCCTAAAAAAATATTGACCAAATTTTAAACTAATAGTAGATTGCACTGGCTTTAGAAAAGAATAATTACTAGAAATATCACTTAAAACCCATGTTTGGACCTAAAAAAACTAAATATAGAAAGTCACACAGACTAAGAGGAAAGGAGAAAGGAATGGCTACCAAAGGATATCAAATTTCCTTCGGAAGTTATGCCCTTAAATCTTTGGAAGGGGCGGAAATTTCGGCCAGACAAATAGAAGCTGCCAGAAGAGCAATGACAAGACATGTGAAAAGAGGCGGAAAAATTTGGATCAGAGTTTTTCCACATAAACCTATCACTCAAAAAGCGGCGGAGGTACCCATGGGTTCAGGTAAAGGTGCCTTAGATCATTATGTAAGCGTAATTCGAAAAGGAGCAATAATCTTTGAAATGGATGGTGTGAATCCTGATATTGCCAAAGAAGCTATGACACTAGCTGCTCACAAACTACCTGTAAAATGTAGATTTATTAACATTGACGAATTCTAAATATGTTAACAACACAAGAATTAAGAAAACTAGATAAAAACGATCTTGAAAAAGAAATTTCAAAAGCTCAAAACGAGTTGGCAAAAGTGAAAATCCAAGTTGTTGATCAAAACTTAAATCAAAGCCATAAAATCAAACAGCTAAAAAGATTTATTGCCAGAGCCAAGACAATCGGTAATGAAAATTTAAATAATAACTAATCATGACAAGAATTAAAAAAGGAATTGTAGTTAGTGACAAAATGAACAACACCATAGTGGTAATGGTTCACACTTATCGTCTACATTCAAAGTATAAAAAGAGATATAGAACATCAAACAAGTTCTATGCTGACAATCCGGAAAACAAGTATAAAGAAGGTGATGAAGTAGTTATTTATGAAACAAAGCCACTTAGCAAATTGAAACGATGGACAGTGGTTCCCCCTAAAGAAGCAGTAGTTAACAATCAATAAAGCCATGATACAACAAATGACAAAATTACATGTAGCGGATAACTCAGGAGCGAAAATTGCGCAATGCATCAAAGTCCTTGGAGGAAGCAAAAGAAGATATGCGAGCATTGGTGATGTTGTGGTTGTGGCTATCAAACATGCTGCTCCCAAAGGTGCGGTTAAAACTCACTCAGTAGAAAAAGGAGTTGTGGTAAGAACTCAAAAAGAAATTGGAAGAAAAGATGGTAGCTATATTAGATTTGATCAAAACGCTATAGTCATAATCAATAAAGACGGAGACCCTAAAGGTTCTCGTGTATTCGGACCAATTGCCAGAGAACTGAGAGATAAAGGTTATCAAAAAATAATCAGTTTAGCTCCGGAAGTATTATAAGAATTAACGTTAAATAAAGTCATGAAAATCAAAGTTGGTGACAAAGTACAGGTTATAACAGGTAAAGATAAAGGAAAAACAGGTAAAATAATGGAAATTTCCGCTAAACGAAACAGAGTTAAAGTTGAAAAAATTAACCTAAAAACTAAGCATATCAAAAAAAGATATAATCAACCTGGTGAAAAAATTACCTTTGAAGGATTTATGGACGCATCAAATGTAATGGTTTTGGATCCAAAAAGTAATAAACCAACCAGAGTAAAGTATAATAAATTAGCTAACGGTAAAAAAGAAAGGCTCACAGTAAAATCCGGCTCTTCACTAGAAAACTCCGTTAGTGCAACTAAGAAAGTAAAAGCTTAAAAATTTAAAACAATGGCAAGCAAAGTAAAGCAATTAAAAAATAGATATTACGAAGATATTTTACCTGAACTTCAAAAAACCCTTGGCATCAAAAATATTAATGCTGTGCCAAAAGTAGAAAAAGTTATAGTTAATGTTGGAATTGGTAAATTGCTGGAAGGTGGAAAAGATTATTCTGAAATAGTCGAAAACGTTAGCTTGATAACCGGACAAAAACCGGTTGTGGCTAAAGCTAGAAAATCCATTTCCAATTTCAAACTTCGTGAAGGAATGCCGGTTGGAGTATTTTCAACTCTCAGAGGACAAAGAATGTATGATTTTTTAAATAAACTTGTAAATGTAACTTTACCCAGAACCAGAGACTTCAGAGGTATATCTCCAAAAAGTTTTGATGGCAAAGGTAATTATTCACTGGCAATCAAAGAACATACTGTATTTCCTGAAATCAACCCGGATGATATCGTTAAAATTCATGGTCTTCAAATCACAGTAGTTACTTCAGCCAAAGACAATCAACAAGCATATGAACTATTAAAGGCAATGGGTTTCCCATTCCAGGCCCCTATTAAATCTAAAACTGATAATCAATAAAAGTAATGGCAAGAACAGCACTAATTGTAAAAACAGCTAGAAGACAAGAAAAAAAAGCAAGACAGCTTGCAGCGGGTAAAAAACCTACTTTCCCTACTCGTGTCTATAACAGATGTCACTTATGTGGCAGAAATCATGGATATTTGAGAAGATTCGGTATCTGTAGAATATGTTTCAGAGAAAAAGCCAGACAAGGGAAAATAATGGGATTAAAAAAATCATCTTGGTAAAATTTAAATATTTATAAATATGTACACAGATACTATATCAGATTTGCTAACTAGAATCAGAAACGCTAAACAAGCAAAAAAAGATCTTATCAGAGTTCCTCATTCAAAAATGAAAGCTCAAATACTGGAGGTCTTAAAGCAAAAAAACTACATTTTGAAATATCAAATTGAAGGAGAAGTTCCAAATAAAGAATTGGTATTGGAATTGAATCCCGAGAAAGAAATTTTTTCAATCAAAAGAGTCAGCAAGCCCGGACAAAGAATTTACAAAAAAAGTGCGGAAATTAAAAAAGTAAACGGAGGACTTGGTATCAATGTCGTTTCTACTCCTAAAGGAATTATGAGTGATGACGAAGCAAGAAAATCCAAACTTGGTGGAGAAATAATTTGTGAAGTAATATAACCTAAACAATACAATGTCAAGAATAGGAAAACTACCGATTAACATACCAAATGGTGTAACAGTAATCAATGATCAAAACGTTATTACCGTAAAAGGACCAAAAGGTGAATTGAAAACACAAATTAGTCCTAAAATTAATATCCGCATTGATGATAATATAATTACGGTAACAAGACCGAATGATCAAAAAAAGAATCGTGAATTGCACGGTTTATCCAGAACATTGATTGCTAACATGATTAAAGGAGTAACTGACGGTTATGAAAAAAAATTGGAAATTCTTGGAGTGGGTTATAGAGCTAATGTTCAAGGTAAAAAAGTTGTATTGAATCTGGGATACTCTCACCCTATTGAGTTTACTCCACCCGAAGGTGTCAACATTGAACTGGATCCTGAAAAGAAAAATATTCTTGTAATCAAAGGAATTAATAAACAACACGTCGGAGAAGCTGCGGCCAAAATAAGATCTTTTAGAAGTCCGGAACCTTATAAAGGTAAAGGAGTAAGATATCTTGGAGAATATGTAGCGATGAAAGCAGGTAAAGCCGCAGGTAAAGATAAATAATCAACTAAAACTATTTAAAAAGTCATGAAAAATCTCAAGCAACATCAAAGACTTCGAAGAAAAATCCGAGCTAAAGGAAAAATCAGTCATTCTGAAAAACCTAGACTTGTTGTTTTTAAAAGTCTAAACAACAACTATGCTCAACTAATCGATGATAAGAGTCAAAAAACTATAGTTGGTGCTTCTGATCTTAAAATTGAAAAAGGCACTAAAATGGAAAGAGCGAAACAAGTCGGAGAAGAATTAGCCAAACTGGCAAAAGAACAAAAAATTGATAGCTGTGTGCTTGATCGCAACGGCTACAAATACCATGGCAGAATCAAAGCTATCGCGGAAGGTGCCAGAGAAGGTGGATTAAAATTTTAAATATAATATAACTTTAATTACTGTGGCAAAGCCAATGAAAAAAGGAGGAAGAGCTCCTATCAAAGAACAAAAGGAATTCGAAGAAGAAGTCATTCAAATTGACCGCGTTACACGTGTGGTTAAAGGAGGACGAAGACTTCGATTTAGAGCTACCGTTGTAATCGGTAACAAAAAAGGCAAAGTCGGTGTGGGAATAGGAAAATCGGTTGAAGTAACCGGTGCGATTTCCAAAGCTATAGCTCAAGCCAAAAAAGATATGATCAATGTCCCAATGGCCGGAACTACAATTCCTCATCAAATCAAACATAAATTCAAAAGTTCTAACATTTTACTTTTGCCAGCTTGTCCGGGTACAGGTATAAAAGCGGGTGGAAGCATTAGAAAAGTTCTTGAATTGGCCGGCATTAAAGATATTATGAGTAAATCATATGGAACAACCAACAAGTTAAATAATAGTCAGGGTACTATCAGTGCTCTCTCAACTCTAAAGACTATTCCTTGGTTAAAAATTCAACCGAATTTATCGGATGAAGAAGAAAAGAAAAAAGTAGAAGCCAAAAAAGCACCAAATCAAAAGAAGAAATTTACCAATAAAAAACCTTCTTCTAAAGCAAAGGTTTCTAAAAACTCTAAATCAGAAAAAAATACTGATCAAAAAAAAGAGACTAAGAAAAGTGAAAAAACTGCAAAAGAGAAGAAATCATCTTAAAATTTAAATTAATACTTATAAATTTGTCATGGAAGCATTATTAAATCTAAAAAGAAATAAAGGAGCGGTTAAGTCCAAAAGAAGGTTAGGTAGAGGAAACGGATCAACCTTAGGATCAAATTGCGGTAGAGGCGAAAATGGTCAAAAATCAAGAACGGGCGGAAATATAAAACCTGGATTCACAGGTGGAGACACTCCCCTTTACAGAAAAATGCCTAAACTTAAAGGCTTTAAAAATCCTAATAAAATTAATTTTCAAGTAATTAATTTAACTGATTTGGATTCTTTTGATGATAATTCAACAGTGGATTTAATTGCTTTATATGAAAAGAAATTGATTAGCAAAAAAGATTTACCGGTTAAACTTTTGGGAAACGGAGATGTTTCAAAAAAAATAAACGTTAAACTAACAGCTGTTTCTAATTCCGCCAAAGATAAAATTGAAAAAAAAGGAGGAACAGTTGAAATACTGATTGGTGATAAAAAATCTTCATCGAAAAAAGCTACTGATCAAAAATAAAGTCTAAACAATCATGTTAAAATATTTACAACAAATTTGGAATTCAAAAGATTTAAGATCAAAAATCCTCTTTACTTTGGGGATTTTAGTTATATACAGATTAATATCTCAAATTAGCATTCCGGGAGCAAACATTGACGCTATCAGTAGAATATTTGAACAAAATCAATTGCTTGGAACCTTCAGTATGTTGACCGGTGGAAGTGCGCAAAATTTTTCCATTATTTTAATGGGACTTTCCCCTTATATTAATGCATCCATTATTGTACAGTTATTAACTGTTATTGTTCCATCATTGGAAAACCTTTCCAAAGAAGGAATGGAGGGTAGAAAAAAACTCAATACTTATACTCGACTATTAACAGTTCCAATTGCTTTTATTCAATCATATGGAATGATTTTGTTACTAAACTCTCAATCTCAAATTCCAATTGTTGAAAATGTGGGAAGCTTAACCACATTAATACCAATAATGATCACTGTAACTGCCGGAACACTACTTCTTATGTGGCTTGGTGAATTAATCACTGAATATGGAATCAGTAACGGTATTTCCATTTTGATTTTCGCCAGTATCATTTCATCTGTTCCTCAAATAGTTTCACAAAACTTGGCACTCGCTCAAGAATCAACTCAATTCTTGATTCCTTTTGTAATCATGTTCTTAATCACAATTATTCTGATAGTGTTTGTCGTGATTGTTACGGAAGGAGAAAGACGAATACCTATTCTTTACGCTACCAGAGGTGCAAAATCAGGAAGCACCAAATCAAACCTGCCGATCAGAGTTAATCAAGCTGGTATGATTCCTATCATTTTCTCTCTATCAGTAGTTAGCGTTCCAGGAATTCTTGCCCAATTTATGCAAGGTTCTGATAACGCAACTCTAAGAACGATTTCCGACTGGATACTTTCAAATTTCAGCGTAAATTCTATCTGGTATTCACTGTTCTACTTCTTTTTGGTTATCGGATTCACATATTTTTATGTAAGTATAACATTTAACCCTGAACAAGTAGCTGAAACAGTACAAAAAAGAGGTGGCTATATTCCTGGAATCAGACCGGGCAAACAAACTGCGGAATACCTTGGAAAGGTTTCTAACAGATTAAACCTTTGGGGAGGTTTGTTTATAGCATTTTTGGCAATATCACCAAGTTTAATTTCACTCTTATCCTCTTCATTATCTATCGGTGCCATCCCTATTTTAATCGGTGGAGCCGGTATGATCATCGTCGTAAGTGTTGTTTTGGACATTGTTAGAAAAGTCAATGCTCAAATGGTCATGCATGACTACAACAAATTATATTAAAGATTCATGGATTTAATACTTTTTGGAATTCAAGGTTCGGGAAAAGGAACCCAAGCTAAAATTATTGCCGAAAAATATAATATGCTTATTTTTGAAACCGGCAAAGAATTAAGAAAAGTATCCGAAGAACAAACTCCAATCGGCAACAAAATCAATGATCTCATCAACAATGGCAAACTTGTTAGTGACGATATCATCATGGAAATGCTAGCCGAATTTCTGAAAAACATTTCAAACGATCAAAAAATTATCTTTGATGGTATACCAAGGACACTAAATCAAAAAAAATTATTTGATCAAACCCTCAATAAAGCCGGTAGAACTTTTCTTGCGATTGAATTGCAAGTAGAAC
>WJLA01000118.1 GCA_014728765.1 Candidatus Peregrinibacteria bacterium | reverse complement strand
TCTTCAAGTAGTTCTGAAAAGCCTATCATAATTTTGGTTTCCGATTTGATGCAGAGACAAGATGTTTTAGAAACATTTATTATTTTAAAACCGCAGTCACAGATTTCATTGGTTGAAAATCTTGCAGAAATAGAATTAAATCAAGATCGAATTTTCGTCGCTTCAATAACAAATGATGAAAATTTTGAATTCAATGAAAGTCAGGAAAAAATTCAAATTATTGAAAACGGAATTTTGCAGGCTGAAATACATAGCAATGGAAGCATTATTAAAAAATCAAATCAAATTTCAATAGATTTGATTCAAGATAGAAATCAAGACGCACTCAAGTTGAGTATTTCAAAAAATGGAGAGGAAATTGCTCAAGTTGCAATTTTGATGAGTGGACTGAAAGATGTTCTTGAGGTGGAAAGTGATTTTGAAATCAATGAAAATATTCAAAGTGGAGTTTATATGAGGCAATTGTCGAGCTTGCCCGATAGAACAACAGATATAGCTTTTTCCGGTAACTCCAACAAGGCGCCAAAAGGAATCTATTATGTGGATGAAACTCAAGATATGCCATCCAGTCAGGCTCCGGGTCTGGGCTATTTGTCACTTGAGGCTGCGGGTGAAGCGGAAGGTGTTGGTTTGACCGGAGATAACAAGCATGTTTTGTTATTTGCAGCAGGCAATACCGTTGGAGAGTCAAATTTGCCTTATGCTTCAGATATCGGAATTGTGCTTGGAGATCCTACTATCAGAATTAAGAATACGGATGATGCCAATCTGGAAAATGGTGAAGATGTAATGGTAGGAAAATCCGGGTATACTCAAGACATAGGTGAGCAAATTTTGGCGGACACAAGAAATGTGGAATCAATTTTACCGATAGACTATGACAATGACAATGATACAGATATATTCATAGGTTATCCGAATGGAGACTTGAGACTTCTGGAGAATATCAATAGAGGAACAAGATTTAAAGATAGAGGTGTGTTTTTGGAATTTCCGATGGGAATCGTAAGCATGACTAAAACCGATTTGAATAATGATGGCTGGCAAGACTTGTTATTGGCATCAGAAGACAGCTGTCGAGTAGGAGAAATTTGTTTGAATGTTTATTTGAACAATCAAGGAAGTTTTGAAAGAAATTACTTGGATATAAATGGATTTGATGAGCATAATAGAATTTTCCAAGTAGAATCCGATGACATGAATTTGGATGGTTATGATGATGTTGTTATTTCAGACGATAGAGGAAGTATTTGGCTTTTCTATAATTATGATGGTGTTTTGAACAGAGAAGGGCAAATTATTGGCGGTTTACCTACAACTATTGATCCGGAAAGAAATTTGCGAAATGAAGTGAGCATTTTTTATCCTACAATGTACAAAAACCAACCTGGAGAAAGTGATGATATTTATTTTGAAGAAATTCCTCTTCCAACCGGTGGGTCGGTTTTCTCTCGAAAAGACCAAACAAGGCTGGTAGGTCTATTTAATAGAAACTCTTCCAATTTCAATTTCAATATAAGCAATCCCAGTGAAAATGAAACCTTAGAATTTAAAACACTGGGAAGGGATAGCAAAATTGGTAGAGAGTCCTCCAAGAATATCACAAACCTAACTACTGGTGAAAACACTATTGCCAATGGAGATAATGTTGAATATACAATTACAATTAAGAATAATTCTGACAATAGAGTCACCGATTTAATGATTGCTGATGTTATTTCAGGGATTATTGATGTGGAAAAAGAATCCATCCAATGTCTTGATTGTCAAAATAATCCGGAAATTTTGGAAACAGGAATCAGCTTGAGACCCTATGTTATTTCAGGAGTGACAATTCCGGCAAGAGGAAGTAGAACTTTCAAATATAGCGGTACTGTTCAAAGTTTACCTAAACTAAAAATAACTGTCGGTAATGATTTGAGCAGCAAATATCCCAATCAGGGAGATGGTCTTCCTGACGTTTCGGCAAGCCCTGAAAACAATCCGACCGGTAGAATGGTTTATTATTATTCCAATGGAAGAGAGGCAGAAAACTTGAATGGAAGAAATGTTTATAAAGTAGATTATGAAGAATATGTTCTTGAACCGGAACCCAGTGATCCTCCTATTGATCCGCTCGGTGGTATAGATTTGAATGAAACAGATGAAAACGGCATTCCGATTGCTCTTCAAAACTTTATTAATTATGGAAGCTTGGAGAGGCCAACTTATAACGCCGGAAATAATGATTCTCAAGCTGTGAAGCCACTTCCCGGAATAGGCAAAGCATTGGCCGGTTTGGAAAAATCTTTGGATGAAGCGGCGGAAAAACTGAAAGGTGCCATTAATGCATTAACTTGTTCCGGAGGATGTATACCGACTCCGATCAACTTTGCTTTCCTTGCAACCGGACCAATAAATGTCATGGGAGTCCCAGGTGGATTTGATCCGGGATTGCCAATATTCGGGTGGGGAGTGCCAAGTATTATTCCCGTTTGGCCTCCGAGTCCTTATCAAGGCTCTTTGGGAGGAAGAATTTATCTATCCCCTACTTTAACCGGAAAGTTGGGCTTGGCTGTTTGTCTTGGTCCATATCCAATTGGACAATGCTTTCCTGTTGCATTGCCTATTCCCGGATTGAACTCAGTTTGTGACGAAATAGCCGGTGCTTTTGAATCAGCAGTGGCAGCTGCAAATAATTCAATTGCAGGTATAAAAGGAAAAATCGCTATGGTATCAGATGGAACACCGGGCGATACAGTGGGATCAGATGGTAAAAACTATACAGGCGGATTCCAAGCCAGTGAATCGTTAGGAAATTATGGCTATGCTGTAGATGCTCAAACAAATGTAAGAATACCGGGATTCCCTTCAGTTTTAACGGAGTGGTTTGACAATCAAATTTCAGAAATAATTAACAAATTAACCGATTTGCCGGATATTTATATTCTCTATCCGGACTTCATGACTGCATTCAAAGGTCCGGAAGAAGGTGGATCTCCTACTTCAAATGACGCAGGTGCTGCGATTAAAAGGACAGTTGAAGGTGAAAAGGCTGTTGAAGCGGAACCTGCCACTCCGAAAGGATTAAGGCAAATTTTGAATGATCTAAATAAAATTCCGCTGATTAAAATTCAGCCGGAAGAAGTATTAATCAAAATCCCTTCTTTAACTCCTTCTGAAATTGATAGATTTATCAACGATGCTGAACTTTGGGTGATTGATCATAAAATTGAGCTTGAAAGAATACGTCGAGTTTGGAAATGTGATGAAGATGATCCCGTTTATACGGATGCTGATGGAAATGAATTTACTATTCCCGATTCAAGAAGCATTTGTGAAGTGGTAACGGCGGATTTTTCCGAAACAATTGAATCAGTGGAAGAAAATATTAGAATTATTCAAGGTTATAAAGAAATACCAAGACAGATTCTGGAATGGAGAAATATGCTTACCAAGTATATTATCCAAATTATTTGTTATATTGATGCAATTATAAATTTCTTTATCGGAAATGTTTCGAAATGGATGAATCAAGCCAATGCCTGGGTAGATGCGGTATTTGATTTATATGAAACCGTTATGACTTGGCGAGCCATGTTTGATCTTGTGATTGAATATCAAACTTCTTGTGACAAATGTACTTCGGCAAGATTCACTTTGCTTGAACTGGTTTTAAAATTGTTTGCATTTATACCAAGTCCTCCGATCATACCTTTCCCGAAATTGCCGGATATTTATCTGGATTTTTCTCAAATACAAATGGGAATAACAATATATTGGCCGGATCTTAAGTTCAGACCTGAAAAAATAATTTTGCCAAGGCTACCAAGAATTTTCTTGCCGGAGCTTCCAACTGTGAATATTGAATTTCCGGCTATTCCAACTTTGCCTGACTTATCGTTAAGTCTCCCTGAACTGCCTGACTTGCCTCCTCTTGTTTTGCCTGTGCTTCCAGACTTGCCGCCTCCACCGAAAATTCCAAAATTACCGGTTTCAATCAATGCAGTAATAAGTATTTTAAAGAAAATATTCAAAATTCTTTGTCTGATCAAGAAAGGTTTTATACCAATTCAAGAAACCTCCCTCAAAACTGCGATTGAACACATGACTGAGCGAGGACTTGATCCATTATTACCTTTTGATCTCGGACTTTCCTTTCAAGCTCCTGCCATCAACTATCAATATATTGATAGAATTCAATTGACCACACAAATCAATTTGCAATTTGATTTCTCGATGATTAAGGACTTTGTGCAAGAAGTGGCAGACGGTTTAAATAGTATTAGTACAAATTTAACTGATAAAATTAATGAAGGTGTTGGAGTTGTTCAAGGAGCGGCGGATGCAACTGCCGGTGCAATCAATCAAGCAACAGATTCGGTGGTTCCGGAGAATGTTGATATTAGTGTCGGTGGAGAAGATTTGCAATCTCTGAATATTAACCCTGCTGAATACGAGTATTTTTCTTCCAAAATCAAAGGATCGATTAAAGAATGGGAAGAAGTAAGCAAGGCAATAGAAAGAGATGCGGAAATGATGGAAAAAATTATTGCCAGGGATTTTCAAGATATAAAGCTAGCTGCTTCAATTCAATATCTAGATGCTTCACAATTTGAATCACATCAAACTGTCGCAGACATTGAGAACTTTAATTTTGCTCAGAGAGTAGCAGATATGGGTGATGGTTTCGATGAAACAAAAAAATTAGCGGGACTTGGAGAAAATTTAATTGCTTATGCGAAAGACTATCAAGACTTAAATAATTTGTTGCAAAATACGGATAATTTGGAAAACTTGGATAATTTTGGGAAAATCATAGCAGATTCAGATAGTCTTGAAGATGTGATGGTGGCATCAGGATACCAAAGTAACGGTTTGATTGCAGAAGCGGCTCAGCCTGAACTTTTGGCGCAAAACGTATCCTTAAACGATGCATTGGATAATTCAGGAATTCCCGCAGATATGTATGGAAAGCAAGTTCCCAAAGGTCTGTTCATTTATAACGAAAAAGAACAAGTTAATGAAAAAATACTTGATTATGAAGATGAGCTGGATTTAGAGTCAAATATTGCTTTCATAGATGTTGATACCGATGGTGATGAGGATATTGTGTATTCATTCGGTGGAAATGTATACTATAAACAAAACTATAACGGAACAAATACCATTCCAAGATATTTCTTCGGAACACCGGAAATTAATAATCTTGAATTTTTTGCACCTGCAGCAAGATCAATTAATGCGCTACATGCTACCTTTGAAAACAATAGCACGGTAGATTTAAGCTGGATTGCTGCAGAAACGGAAAATTTGGCAGGATATGAACTAATTTACGGTAGTAAATTGGAAAATTTAATTGAAGGAGTCGGTAGCTCGGGACTGAATAAAGTAACCTATTTGCTAAACGAAATTGAAGAGGAATTAGTTGAAAACAGCGTCAACAGCAATGGTAATTTTGCTGTTCCCACACCAAGAAAAGCTGCTATCAAAGTTGATAAAATTAATGGTGATGTATTATTTGATGGACCTGAGATAAGAATTGTGGAAGATGAAAGAGTTGTTATCAAGGAAGAAATGGATATCTACGCCGCTGAAAATGCTGAGTTTAGAATGTATTTGGATGGTGAAGATCAAGGTGTATATACGTTGAATGAAGGAGAATTTGTTGCATTTGAAAACGGCTTTGATTTGGCTCTCGATATTGAAAAAATTACAGGGACTATTTATGTATCGGATAATTCGAAATATATCGAAGATCAAGAATTACCGCCTAAAGCTAGGATTAGCACTGATTATTTATTGAAATCGGTTAGTGGTAGCAGTGCACAATTATCTTTGCCTAATGGATCTTATACAAGGCTGGATTCAAATCAAACACTCAGAATCGATCATCTTGATACACCGGCTAATCCCGCTGTGAGCCTCGATCTTGATAATGGTTTTTATTACGCTTCGATCAGGGCATTTGACTTAAATGGTCTCAGAAGCACACGAAGTCCTCATTCGCTATTGGCTCCAAATTTATGTGCCGACAGGCAAGAGCCTCTCGCCAATGCCGGGCCTGCCAGCAGAGAAGTGGCAATTTTCAAACCTTTAACAATAAATGCTGAAAGGTCATTCGATGCGTATGGAAAAGTTTCTGAATACTATATTGACACTGCTCCGGAATTTGATGCAAATGGAGATGGCGATCCTACAAATGATGCTGACTTGGCAAGCGATCTTGATGTAACTGTCGATTCAAATGGCGATGGTATTCCAAACAATGATTTTGACAGTTCAATATTTGGTCTCGGACCTTATAGAGATCTTGAAACCAGAACTGTAGTTTTAAATGTTCTGGATGAATCCGGAAACTTAGGGCAACAAGAAATAACAATTAATATCTATGTGCCTGAAGTCGTGCTATCAGAGGAGACTGCGACATCCGGAGAGATTAGTGGTTATGTTATGCAAAGAGAAAATCAAATTCCTATTACTGTTTTAAGAAATCGTGATGGAGTCGTGACAGAAATCATAACGGATTCGGCCGATGCTTATGGAAAATACTTCACTGATGACGAAGGGATATTTAGAATTAATGATTTAAATTTGGAAGATGAAATTGTGATAAAAAACTCAATTGGTGAAGTTGTAGCAAAAATTGATCCTGAAACCGGAAGAGTTATTATTGTTAATCCATTTTATTCTCTGGAATCTTTGCCGGCTGAAGAACCTCTACTGCCTACACGTGTGGTTGTTAAAGATCCTGACGGAAATATTATTTCAACGGTATTTATTGTTTCAGATGGTAATACTGACGTGACAATTGATGATAAAGATTTTGAATACAATATCGGTTCAATCGCCAACTTGACCGGTGTACATTTGAAAATATTGGATGATATTCCTGAATATGAATTCAACAAGCTGTCCGCAAGCGATATAAATTATCCAGGTGGAGTGGAAATTGTGGAAATTGGTACAGATAAAAGAGTGGCTTTGTTAGATTCCGGCGGTAATTTCTATATTTATGATGATCGTATCTCATTCAGAATTAAAACGGTTTCCGATTTGAGAGAACCAATGGTGTTTGAAGTTTTAAGTGAAAACAGAATAATTGCAGAGCTTTTGATTGCATTTGAATCAGATGAAAATGTGAATATTGTAAGTGCTGATCAGTTTAGAGTTTTCCTTGATGATCCTTCAGCTGATGGACCGGAATTTGACACTGATCAAGACGGAATGCCGGATCTATTTGAACTTCAATATAAACTAAATGTTAGAGACGCGAGTGATGCCGAGGCTGATGCAGATGGTGATGGTCTTTCCAATTTGGAAGAATATAGAGCGGGAACCAATCCTCTGAAAAGTGATAGTGACGATGATGGTTTTGATGACAGTTTCGAGCTAATTTATGGAAGAGATCCCAATCAAAAAGTTGCATCTCCTTTCAATGATGTTAAAGCGGGAGACGAAAATTTTGAAACTGTATTAAATTTCTATCAAAGAGGCATATTTGAGGGCATACCTTCTTTTGAAAACAGTAATAACTTTTCATATCAAGAGCCGCTTACAAGAGCGGAATTTGCCAAAGTAATTCTCGATGTTTTGTGTATTCATCCAAGACCCGGTGCATTCGTTGGACCTCCGGTATTTAATGATATTCCTTACATTTCAGGCAATGTGCCTTGGTATTATGAATATACGAAAGAAGCATTTTTCAGAGGTATTATTACAGGTTATAGAGGACAAATTGACCAAAGAACAGGAAGAACCCCATTCGCCCCAAATGAAATAATCACAAAAGCGGAAGCGGTTAAAATTATTTTAGAAGCTCTTGAATTGCAAGGCTACATTTCTCTGGCAGGAGTCGAAGAAACAGAGGTTTACTATGAAGTGTATATGGATATCGCACAAAATCTGGAGCCATATGCAACAGGAAACAGGCAATTAAAGAATAATTTCATAATTACTGCGGATGAAATTGCTAATCCGGAGCAAGCAATCATTAGAGGTGATTTCGTTAAATTGGCTGAAAGAGTTTTGACTGCGGTTGATTGTTCAGTGATTGATACTGACGGAGGTGGAATTCCGGATTTCTGGGAAGATCAAAACGGTCTTGATAAAAATGACGCATCTGATGATAGTGGAGCAAATGCTGATCCTGATGGAGATGGTTTGTCTAATCTTGAGGAATATAAATTCGGAACCGATCCGAATGACCCTGACACTGATAATGGTGGAATTCCGGATGGAATTGAAGTATTGGAGAGAAAAACAAATCCGCTTGATGATAGTGATGACTTTTTGGATTCAGACGGTGACGGACTCTCTGATGATCAGGAAATAAATGTATATGGAACCGATCCAAATGATGCCGATACTGACGATGGAGGTGTTGCTGATGGAGATGAAGTGTTAAAACAAAACACTGATCCTCTTTTCCCACAGGATGATTTGGATAAAGATGGCGACGGTCTATCGGATTTTGATGAATTAAATACATATGGAACCGATCCAAATGATGCCGATACTGATGATGGAGGTGTTGCTGATGGAGCGGAAGTGTTCAGAGGAACCGACCCACTATTTGGAGATGATGACTTGATTGATCCAAGATCCGATCTTGAGGAGGGAGTTTATGCGATACAAGAAAAATGCATAAGTTGTCCTTGTGCTTCAGCAGTTGATCATTCAGCGGATATTATTCCCGGTGATCAAATTGTATGTGTTATTTCAAATCGAAATAATTCAGAAATATTCAGTCAAAGTAATTTGGTTGAAATTGAAGAAGTGCCGACAAATTAATAAAAAAATGATATAATAATCAGATATGAAACAAAAAAATAAATTTAAAGTCAAAGTTCATCCGCTAATAATTACATTAAACTTGGTTATTATTTTGATATTCGGTAATGCTATAGGAATAAATGGAGAGCAAATCGCCTTTGCAGAACCGGAAGAATTGGTTGTTACAGATCCTCAAACGGGGATTGAATATTACAGTGGTGAAGAAAATCCTTGTCAAAAGGAACTGCCAAAATATGCCGAAAAGAGATTGGCTGATTTTCAAGAATATTTGGAAATACACTTCGCTAATAAAAGTTCCACCTCATCACTTTTGGATGAAGCAATCATAGCTTATGAAGAGTTTAAAAATGATATTTACGTTCAATTGCAAAAATATCAACAGCCGCCATATATAAACACCAGAGATGCCGAGTTGATCAAGCAAGGTAGAATTTTGTTTGCTTGTCAGCAAAATGCGGAAGAATATATTGAAAAGGCAAGTACAATGTTGCAAATGCGGGCGGAAACCACTTCGCAGATTAAAAGGTCAACTGCGTTTTTGGAAAAGTATAAACAAATTAATTCCAAAATGCGTGATTTAAATCTTAATGCTTTGAAATTTTCGGTACATTTAACTACTTTTGATCAAAAACTGCCTTGTTATTTGGCTAATTGTATATAAAAAATGAAAAACATTTTCCTAAAATTCGGAATAATCACTTTGGCATCATTATCGGTATTGATGATTTCAAGTGTTATTTATGATTATGTGGAAGGAGCAGACACACCTGAGCTTTTTGATCAATATACAAAAAATTATTGCTTTGATGGCAATTTCACCAATATGAACGCTAATGATTTGATTAAAGATTACCTTGAATCCACTAATGAATTGTTTAATCAAAACATTGAAACAATAATGACCAGGATTGATGAAGGAATGCCACCTCCACCAAATCTGGATGATTTTAATGATACTCACTTCAAGGACTTATGCTTGAGAAATCAAAATGGAGACTATGATCCTACCTGTCAGATGATTGCGGTTTGTAATGACCCTAATTTTCCATTAAGAAAAGCAAGTACATATTGCATGGCTGTAAATGCAACCGGCTTTATTCCGCAAAAAATAAATCTATATGATCGTGGAATTTTGGACTCAAAAGAATTATCACATCTTAAAAAAAGCTATTTTTGTTATCATGCCACATTGAATGAAAAAAAAGATGATGTTTTGGATAGCTCAGGTCAAAGAGTTTTGAATGAAAAATGTGGAAAAGATCCTAAATATAATAATAACCCGATTTGCTTGGTAAAGAACTCTTGTAACGAAGGTGATTATGAATGCCAAAGGCAGCTTGAAGCGACTATTTTTGCTTATAACGAAAGAAAAGGTATAACAGGAATATTTGGTTTGGGTGCTTCAGTTTCAAAAAGAGTAGATCGAATTGACAATGAATTGAACAGAGCAAAAGTAGTTCTGGACGCTACTCTTGCGACTTATGATCAACTTCAAGGTGCTTGGAAAATGCATATTAAATACGTCGATATTTATCAATCTTTGGTAATCTATAGAGATAAACTGGCAAAGATCAGAAAACAAACCGATGCTTTTCCGTTCAGATTTATAGATGCCTCGACAACTAAGTGTTTATAATGAAAAAATTTATCTACACAATTGGATTTATGATGATGTTAAGCGGACTATTTGCTCCTTTTAACACACTAGCCGATGAAGACTCTTCCAGTTGTGGAGATGTTTTAATTGAAGGTGCTTCCGCCAGATCATGCTTTTATGACAGAAAAAAAGGGAATAAAAACACTGATTTGGGGCAAAGTTTTGGAGCACTTGAAGTCTCTGAAGTAGGTCAGGATTTATATCAAATAGTTGATCGCAAAACATCTATTCAATCCAATAGAGAAGCAATACGATTGACTGCTGAAAAATTCAGAATGCCGGAGCAAAGAATTGAAGAAATTGTTGCCGGAAGCATGATTCCAATATTTGATCGCAGCCCATCTATGACTTTTGATCAAGCTGAAAAAATATATCGTAATATAGTTAACACTTATCTTGATCATCTTGAAGATAGTTCATTGGAAAACAGCATCAAAACAAAAGTTGAACCGATTGAGATTTTTGCCAATGGTGATTTGGGAGATAGTGGATTTGATTTAATTAATGATTTAAATAATATTGAGATTATTCTTTTCAAACAAAATGAAGAAATCACAGTGGGCGGAGGACTATCTATAGGTGGAAACGGGAGTGATGACGACAATTCTGATATTGACGATTCGATTGATCAAAATCCAGCCCCCAAAGTGCGCAATGTTGGTAGTTCAGGCTCCCCCACTACTAATGTTAATGATGTTTTTGATCCGAAAAATGTTGATAAAGATACAATTTTTGAAAAAAATGAAGATGAATCAAAAGTAAATGATGCTTTTCTTGGTGGAATCAACCCAAATCAATGCTTTACACCAAATAATTTGGAGGAAGCGTTAAAAGAGTTTGAACAAAATGCAAAAGTTAATCCCGCTTATCGAGGAGGCTCCGGAGAAGACGATCAAGATGATGGAAGTGACGAAGATAGTGATGATGACGTATCCGATCAAACTTCACCTCAAACAGGTACATTCAATATTGAGGGATTTGAAGATATACAAGTCTCGGATTTGAAAGCTCCCAGTACTGAAGAAAACAGAGCCAAACCGGCTGCAAAGGGTGATTGGGATCGTCCAGCTCTTTGTAATGATATTATTTGCATTAGCTTGGAATTTATCAAAGCACCGGCCACTGCAGGTTATAAAAAAACAGATAATTGTATCAATTGTCATTTGGAATACATTAATATGAGTCTACAAGAGACAATTCAACATAATTTAATTCCCGCAAAAGCAACAGGTAACTTGGGAGAAACTGCACTGTGTAAAAATGCAGCTGGTGCCGCATTAGGAAAAGTTGGTTTAAATATTGCCTATAATGCTATGCCGATTATTACTCCTGTCAAAGATGATTTGATTACTCTTGGCAATATCAAAGATGAATGGAAAAAATATGCTTCAAGAAATGGCTTTTGGACTTATTCTCAAAAAGAACAAAGAAGGTTGGAAGCTAAAAAAACTGGGCAACCGATTGATGAATCGCCTTTACTTTCAGATATTGAAAGACAAGTCCGATTGGCGGTAGTAAGTTATCCCGATAATACTCCTAACGATGAAATATGGGATAGAGCAACTAAATCGTACAATTATAATTTGCAAGATCAAAAAAGAGAAGTAAGAACGGCAGCAGTCGCAGACCAAGCTTTTGGTGGTGTGGATTTATATAGCATTCTAAATGATGAAATGATGCAAATGAATACTTATTTTTTGAATATTCAGAAAATATTCAGAAGCTTATTGGTAGAAGTGGAAGGTGTGAATTCTTCTCTGGCCTGCAAAAATATCAAGGAAAAAGAAAAATGTAGTTAAATGAAAAAAATTATCCTAAAATCAGTTCTTATTTTAACGGCAATAATTGGCGCTAATCATGCTTCCGCCCAATTTATTTCGCCAATTGCGCCTGACGAAAACAGAGATGGTGATCAGCTTTTTTGTAAGAG
>WJLA01000117.1 GCA_014728765.1 Candidatus Peregrinibacteria bacterium | reverse complement strand
TTCTAATACCACTATCACTAGTTAAATCTTGCTCAACTCTTTCAGTTTGATCATCTATAAGTTCCTTTTTTAAACCATTTTGCAACCCCATATTACTATCATTTATATTTAAATTAAACATACACATTTTTGCATATATTGCAAGTCATAACTCATTATAAGTATATTAAAAAGAGATTTTAGACACCGTGTTAAGAAAGAAGAGCACTCTAATAACCAAAACTCGATGTCTAAACAAGAAATAAGCAATATAAAACTAAGTTTTTTTTGAAACCACTACAGAATTACTTTTGCTTTAAATATCATTAATGGTACGCCCGGAAGGATTCGAACCTTCGACCTTTGCCTTAGAAGGGCACCGCTCTATCCAGCTGAGCTACGGGCGCATAAAAAGCTTACCTGTTTAAAGTGCCAGAATTTTACTTAAATATTTTCTATTTATCAACTATTAATTGTAAAAATCCTCTATATCACTGTTACTCACAACTAAACCATCACTAAAGCTATCTCGATTATTTAGTTTTGTGACAATCAATTTGTAGAGAATTTCAGAAACCTCACCCCTGGACAAAGGCTCATTTGGTTGAATTTTACTTCTGTTTGGATCTAGCAAATTCATTTCTTTCGCTTTGGCGATATATTTAATATGCCAGTCCGTTAATTCAACATCTTGATAAGGCTTAATTTCATTGAAATTTTCTTCAACATCAATATCGGCTGATAACAATAGCATTTTTATAAATTCGGCTCTTGTAACCGTATTTGCAGGCAAGAAATAATTTCCGGGATAACCTTCAATTATTCTTTCTTGGTGTGCTGCAGCTACATATCTAGCGTACCATGCCTTTGAGTCAGTATCTCTGAATTCCAGAATTACAGTTCTTCTAAAGTCTTTATTTAATCCTTCATAAATAAATTTCAAAGCTTCAACTCTTGAAACGGGACTTTCCGCTTTAAATGATCCATCCGGATAACCTCTAACAATTTCATTGTTTTTCAAAAAATTTACAGCAGCAAATACTGGATCATCTTTGGTCAAGTCACTGAATATACTTGCTTTCATTATTTTCGAATAAACTTTAACATCATTTCCGTCAGTAACACTGAATTTTAGGCCATATTCAGCCTCTGGAGTAATGGTAAAAGTGGCGGAGCCATTATTAAAATCACTTGGTTTTAAATATGTTGTGGATAACTCCGCAGAACCGTTTTCGATTGCAATATTTATTTCCGATTCAGGTTCGTAATCTGATATTACTTTTCTATTTTCATCCAAAGCGATTATTTTAATTGTAACGGGCTGATCAAGTGTAAATGAATCAGGGTATTTCAATTCGAATGTATCCAAATCCAGAAACGATCTATTTTCAACATCAACTCTCACCGGTTGTTCTGTAGAAACTTTTTTTTCAATTTCATTATCATCAGTTGGAGGTAAATCGTCTTCTATGGTTGGAGTTACCAAATCCGAATTAACGTGTTCATTGTTTTCTAATTTTTCATCTTCAATTAACTCGCCAGTTTCAATCGACGTATCGTTTGAAAAGTTATCATCTTCAAAATCAACCTCCACTTCATCCGCATATTTTTGAACATAAAGCATTGGGTTAATTGTTGTTGATAGTGCTTTTTCCTTAGCAAAACCTGTATTGATTGCTTCAAAAAATGAAAGTCCGGCAGCTGCCGCCTCCGCGGAAGTAAAAGGCCAATACGGATGCCATGGAGCATTATCCTTATCAATTTGAAAGTGTAAATGCGGTGTTGTAGCTGTGCCGGTATCACCGACTGTTCCAATGATTTGGTTTTTTAAAACTATTTCACCATCATTTACATCTATAGAATTTAAGTGACTGTAAGATGAATAATAAGTTGTTTTAATCTTCGGGTTTTCATAAGAAGGGAAATCATCATGTCTTACGACGACATGCTTTCCAAATCCAGTGGAAATATTTGATGTTTTCACAACAACACCATTACCAATCGCATGAACGGGCGTTCCTGTTGCGGTTTTGATGTCTACAGCCAAATGACTTCCAACATGCTCATGTCCATCCAATTTGTAATTGCCCATATATGGCACACTATAAGTTATTTGAGCATTTCTTATTTTTAAATCATCTTTATCATTCCAATCAATTTGATCAAATGGGATTGTTAATTCAGCAGGATCGTATTTTGGAATTTTTACTACATCACTGGAATTTAAACTGGCATAATTATAATTCCATTTATTAGCATCAATATTGACCCAGTCTGGAATTTTTTGAACCGGCATAACAAGGCCATCATAAGCGGGCGCTTTTTTATTATTAAATAAGTTGGCTTGAAAATCGAAAAAATTAAAGTTTATCAATAAACCGGATAAAAATAGTATACTAATTGCCGTCAGTAGCTGTATTTTATTTTTCTTTAAAAACATTTGGATCATTTTTTTGTTTTACTTTTTTGTTTTATTAACATTTAATTATATCGTATTTTTGGATAAAAATCAAACCTTACACCATGTTATATAAGGCCAGAAATTTAGAAGAATTAGATCAAGTGGCAAAACTCATCTCATCTAAGTTTAAAAAACCTGCTATTGTCTTTTTAAAAGGGAATCTGGGGGTGGGCAAGACTGCTTTCGTTAAATCTTTTTGTAAAAATCATCAAATATCTGAAAGAACTGTAAAAAGCCCCACATTTAGTCTGATCAATATTTATAAAAAAGATCACATCCAAATAAATCATTTGGATTTATACAGGCTTACAAAATCCGATTTATATATTGAAGAAGAATTAAAAGAAATAGCCTTAAAACCTAATGCTATCAGCTTTATAGAATGGGGAGAGAGAATGGACAATGTTGAAAAATTTAAAAATGTTGCCAATCTCTATAAAATCACAATTACAAATAATCAAGACAATATCAGAAACATCACCTTTCAAGAGCTTTGATTTCGTGATAGAAATTTCTTAGACTAATCATATTTAATGAGCTTTGTTCACCTAAATGTACATTCTCACTATAGCCTTTTAGACGCGCTTGGTTCGCCAAAAGATATAGTAAAAAGAATTAAAAAAAATGATATGAAAGCTGTTGGAATAACTGACAACTCATATCTTTATGGTGCCATTGAATTTTATAAAGCCGCTAAAGATCAAGGGATTAAACCGATTATTGGTGTTGATTTTTATATGGCTCCCAACTCGAGATTCGACAAAAGTTCTTCTGAAGAAAACAAGCCGTTCAGATTAACGGTTTTGGCAAAAAACCATCAAGGCTATCAAAACTTGTTAAAACTTTCATCGTTAGCATCATTGGAAGGATTCTATTATCGTCCAAGAGTTGATATTGAAATATTGGAAAAACACAAAGCAGGATTGATTGTGTTATCTGGAGGAAGATGGGGAGAAATAAATCAACATATTTTATTGGATGATAGTGAAAAACTGGAAAATGCCATTCGTAAATATCAAACAATTTTTGGAGAGAATTTTTATCTTGAGATTCAACGTCATCCAGAAATTAAAGAATATGCCGAAGCTGAACCAAAATTATTGGAGATATCCAAAAATCATAATATTCCGATTGTTGCCACACACTCACCGCATTATTTAGATAAAAATGATGCGCTACCGCACGATATTTTAGTTTGTATCGGCACGCAAACAAATATTCATGATGATAGAAGAAAAAAATATTTTGGTGATTTTTCCATTAAAACAACTCAAGAAATGGAAGAAATCTTTAAAGATCTTCCGGAAGCTATCAAAAACACTCAAAAAATTGCAGATCAAATAAATTTGGAATTGGAATTTGGCAAAAACCTTATTCCTGAGTATAAAACGCCCAATGGTGAATCGGCCAAAGACTATCTAAGGAAACTTTGTGAGGAAGGATTAAATGAACTTTATCAATCTGAAAACTACCAAGAGGCTAAAAAACAATTGGACTATGAATTGGAAATTGTTAATAACATGGGCTTTAACGATTATTTTTTAATTGTATGGGATTTTATTGCCTTTGCGAAATCTCAAGGAATTGCTGTAGGTCCGGGAAGAGGATCAGCTGCCGGAGCAATCATTGCCTACACTTTAAAAATAACTGAATTGGATCCTTTGAAAAACGGATTGATTTTTGAAAGATTTTTAAACCCTGCTCGTGTTTCAATGCCTGATATTGATATTGACTTTGCAGATCACAGAAGACATGAAGTACTGGATTATACTATTGAAAAATATGGCAAAGATAGTGTTTCGCAAGTTATCACATATGGGACAATGGCAGCTAAAGCGGCTGTTAGAGATGTGGGAAGAGGAATGGGTTATCCATATTCTGAAGTTGATGCGATAGCCAGAGCAATTCCCGGTCCTGTTTTGGGAAAACATACACCTTTGGAAATTTCTGTTCAAAAAGACCCTGAACTAAGTCATATTTATCAAAGTGACCAAAGAGCAAAAGAGCTTTTGGACAATGCAATCAAACTTGAAGGAACAGTTCGTCATGCCGGAACGCATGCGTGTGCGGTCATGATATCCGGAGAACCTTTGGTGAATTATACGCCGTTGCAACGAAGTACAGATGGCAGCAACGGCATTGTCACTCAATATTCAATGAAACCATTGGAAGAAATTGGACTTCTGAAAATGGATTTTCTCGGATTGAAAAATCTGACAATTATTGAAAGAACTTTAAATTTGATAAAAAAAACCAAGGCTAAGGAAATTGACATTTCCAAAATTCCGATGGATGACGAAAAAACATTCGAACTGTTTCAAAAAGGAGATACCACAGGTGTATTTCAGCTTGAGTCTAGTGGTATGAGACGGTACATCAGAGAACTTAAGCCAACAGCTTTCGAGGATATAGTTGCAATGATTTCGCTATATAGGCCCGGTCCGATGGAATGGATTCCTCAATATATTAAAGGAAAGCATCAGCCTGAAACCGTACATTACGCTGATCCTGCTTTTGAAGAAATTTTGCGAGAAACAAATGGCGTTGCAATATATCAAGAGCAGATAATGCAAATTTCACAAAAGTTTTCCGGATTTTCAATGGCGGAAGCAGATATTCTTAGAAAAGCGGTGGGAAAAAAAATTCCGGAGCTGCTTGCCGAACAAAAGGAAAAATTTGTTGATGGTGCCGTAAGACAAGGTCATCAGAAAGATCATGCAATAGAAATATTTGAAAAAGTGGTTGAACCATTTGCCGGATATGGATTTAACAAATCTCATGCCGCCTGCTATGCGATGATTTCATATAGAACATCTTATTTAAAAGCTAATTATCCAACTGAGTTCATGGCGGCACTTTTAACCAGTGATCACGGTAACACCGAAAGAATTGCCTTGGAAATTCAAGACTGCGAGGATATGGGTATAGATGTCTTGCCACCTTCAATAAACGAATCCTTTGCAGATTTTACTGTTGTGGAAGATGGAAAAATCAGATTTGGTCTGGCTGCCATTAAAGGAGTGGGAGATGGTCCCATTGAGGCGATTATCAAGGAAAGAAAAAAACAAGGTAAATTCAATTCGCTTGAGGATTTGGCAATAAGACTCGATCCTAAACTTCTTAATAAAAAAACAATCGAAAGCTTGGCGTATTCAGGAGCGTTGGATGAATTTGGCGAAAGAAGAGCTCTGGCGGAGAATTATGACCAATTGTCAAATTATTCAAAAAGCTTTCATACAAAATCGGAAAATGAAAATCAAACCGATCTATTTGGAATGTTTGAAGAAGGAAATGAAATATCAACCGAACCATTGGTATTGACAAAAGTAAGTCCATTATCTGTTATGGAAAAATTGAAACTCGAAAAACAATATATGGGGTTGTTTGTTTCTGGACATCCGTTGAAGGGTTTAAAAAGTTATATTCAACAAAAAGCCAAATTGATCGAGAATATTAATCAAAAAGATGTAGGCAAACCCGTAAAAGTAGCGGGCCTTTTAACTAATTTGAAAACTGTTATGACTAAATCCGGTAAAGCTATGGCATATGCGGAGTTGGATGATAATACCGGAAGAATAAATATTGTTTTTTTTCCCAAGGTTTTTGAAAACTTTAAATTCAAGCTTCAAGGTGAACAAATAATGTATATTAAAGGCAAAGTGAATGTTAGAAATAATCAATATCAAATAGGGGTTGACGATCTTTCAACAGCTTCATTGGATACCATGATTAAAAACGCAAAAGAAGCTGGGGTCTATCAAGCTGATCAAGATCAATCAAATGATATTACAGTTTTCAACGATACTTTAACAATCACAGTGCCGGAAACCTTTACACAAGAAAATTTTAAATCTTTAAAGGAATTATTATTATCAATACCTGGAGATTCAATCGTTGAGTTGAGAATTAAAGATGGTGCTGAATATAAAAATATAAATACTAAAATCAAAATAGACTCTGCTCTTGAAAATTTAAATAAAATAAAAAAACTGCTTGGCTAATTTAAAAACTACACTATACTTTGATACACCAATAATTAAAAGAAATCATGTACAGAACTCATAAAAATAATCAATTAAACAAGAATAATATAGGAGAAGAAGTTACCCTTTCCGGATGGGTTCATAGAAGAAGAGATCATGGAGGAGTGATATTCATTGATATTAGAGATCGCTATGGTTTGACACAAGTGGTAACGGATCCTGAAGAATTTGCAGAAGCGCATGATATAGCTGATCAAGTAAGACCGGAATATGTCATACAAATAACAGGACAAGTTAGAAAAAGACCGGAAGGACAAGAAAATAACAACATAAATACAGGAGAAATCGAAGTATTGGTTACAGCAGCTAAAATACTTAGTAAAGCGAAAACACCACCTTTTGAAATAGATGTGGAAAAAGACGTTAATGAGGAAGTCAGACTACGTTATCGATATCTTGATTTAAGAAGAGAAAGAATGAAAGAAAATATGGTTTTCAGGCATAATGTCGTTCATGCTATGAGAGATTTTTTAAACAGAGAAGAATTTTTGGATATTGAAACTCCTATTTTGATTAAAGGAACACCGGAAGGATCAAGGGAATATATTGTGCCGTCAAGAATATATCCCGGAAATTTTTATGTTTTACCTCAATCACCACAACAATTAAAACAACTGCTGATGATTGCCGGAATGGATAAATATTTTCAAGTTGCCAGATGTTTTAGAGATGAAGATCAAAGAGGAGATAGACAACCGGAATTTACTCAGCTGGATCTTGAAATGTCATTTGTAGATCAAGATGATATATTGGATGTCATTGAAAGAATGATGATTGAAATAACTGATAAATTGGTTCCAAACAAGCAACTTTTAAATCGAATGTTTCCGCGTATTTCATGGAGAGAGGCCATGGAAAACTATGGAACAGATAAGCCGGACATTAGATATGAAATGAAAATAGTTGATGTTTCCGATATTGTAAAAGAATGCGAATTTGGAGTTTTTTCAGCTGCAATTAAATCCGGTGGTGTTGTTAAAGCATTAAAGGTTGATGGCGGATTGGACTTAACCAGAAAAGAAATTGAAGACTTGACGGATTTGGCAAAAATTCATGGAGCTAAAGGTTTGGCATATTTTCAAGTAGATCAAGATGGACCCAAATCAAATATTTTAAAATATTTCACTGACGAGCAAGTTAAATTGATTTTAGAGAAAACTGATGCTAAATCCGGCGATATTATCTTCTTTGGAGCCGATACTTTTGAAACAGCCTGTAATGCATTGGGACAAGTTCGAATCGCTTGTGCAAAAAGATTCAATTTGATTGATGAAAATAAATTGGCATATCTGTGGGTTGTTGATTTTCCGATGTTTGAAAAAGACCCTTTGACAGGAGAGCTTGCCGCATCTCATCACCCTTTTACTCATCCAAAAAATGAAGATTTGGAGAAATTGGATCAAGAACCTGAAAATGCCCTCGCTTATGCTTATGACATAGTTTTGAACGGATATGAAATTGGTGGGGGAAGTGTAAGAATTCATGAACATGAATTACAAAAGAAAATTTTCGAATTATTAAAAATTTCGCCAGCTGATGCGGAACAAAGATTTGGTCATATGTTAGATGCATTTAGCTATGGTGCACCTCCTCATGCCGGGCTGGCCTTGGGACTGGATCGAATTATAATGATCTTTAGAGATGAACCTAATATCAGAGAAGTTATCGCTTTCCCCAAAGATCAAAAAGCTAAGGATTTAATGCTGGGCGCACCTTCAGTTATGCCTGATGAGAATCTGGACGAGCTAAAAATTAGTATCAATTTGGAAGACTGATGAATTATATTATTTTAAATATTGGATTAACCATTTTACTGCTATTACTCGGGTATCTGGCTTATCTGTTTTTAAAAAGATATATTTATAAAAAAACCAATTTGGAAAGATCCCTACATATGGTCTTTTTAAAAATTCAGATGGCAAGTAAAAGGTCAAGAGACGAACGTGAAGAAGAACAAGCTGGAGGAGCAAAGGATTTTAAAGAAGCAATCGGTCTTGCCACTCAGCTTTATGACTCATTACATTCCATTCACAGTGGAAAACTAAAAAATAAGTTCATTGGAGAAGAATTTTTATCTTTTGAATATGTTGTAATTGATGATGAAATTTATTTTTATGTGGTAGTGCCTTTCGAACTTGCCAATTTAGTGGAAAAACAAATCACCGGTTATTACCCTGACGCATATTTGGAAAGAGTTGAGGAATTTAATATTTTTAAAGAAAGTCATCAAACCGCAGCCACTGCGCTTACTCTTTCCAAGCATTACATGTATCCGATTAAAACTTATCAAAGACTCAATTCCGATCCGATCAATCATCTTACCAATACTTTATCTAAGTTGAATAAAGATGATGGTGCAGTTGTTCAAATCATGATTAGACCTGCCGATAAATGGCAAAAAGAAGGTCAAGAAGAAGCAAAAAATCTAACAAATTCAAAACCCAAAAAAAAATTGGATTTGAACCCATTCAAATTTATTATTTCAATTTTTGGATTACTGTTCAGTAGTGATGCTGGGTCAAAAAAGGATAATATTGATGCACCTGAAAAATCCACACCGGTATCGGAAGAAGAGATTAAAGCCTTGGATGAAAAAAATTCAAGCAACGGATTTGAAACAATAATCAGGATTGTTGCATCAAGTGAAACAAAAAGAGAAGCAGAATCCAATTTAAAAAATATCAAGAGCGCTTTCGCTCAATATTCAACAATTAACGGAAACAGCTTTGGAGCAGTCAAGCATTATCCTGAAAGAAAGGTAATAGAAGACTACATATTTAGAAAATTTGATTATAATTTATATCAAAGATATAAAAAGAAAATAACAATTCTAAGCACTGAAGAATTAGCCAGTTTATATCATTTCCCCAATAGTAGATTTAATAAAACTCCAGGAATTAATTGGCAAAATTACAAAATGGCTCCTGCTCCCAGTAATATTCCAAAAGAAGGACTTTATCTGGGCTCAAATTATTATCGTGGAGTTAATACTCCTGTTTACATGAAAAGAGAAGATCGCTTTAGACATTTCTATGTAATAGGTCAAACAGGTACTGGTAAATCATCGATGTTTCAAGGCATGATCAGACAAGATTTCAGAGGGGGAGAGGGAGTGGCAATCGTAGACCCGCATGGTCAATTAATTGATGATGTTTTGCCATTTATACCACGTGAAAGAGCGGATGATGTTATTTATTTCAATCCTGCAGATCAATCAAGACCAATGGGATTAAATATTTTAGAGGCTGACACTGATGATGAAAAAGAATTGGTCGCATTGGATGCCATGAATATCATGATCAAACTCTTTGGAAATGAAATATTTGGACCTCGTATTCAAGATTATTTCAGAAATGGGTGTTTAACATTGATGTCTCATCCTGATGGAGGAACCTTAACTGACATAGTTAGATTATTTACCGATGATAATTTTCAAGCTGAAAGAGTTAAATACGTTAAAAATCCTGTAGTTAAGTCATTTTGGACAGACCAGATGGCCAAAACAGGAATGCGTGAGAAGCAAGAGATCATTCCATATTTCGCCGCAAAATTCGGTCAATTCATTACCAACGCCATGCTTCGCAACATCATTGGACAAACCAAGTCCGGATTTGACTTCATCGATGTCATGCAAAGCAAAAAAATCCTATTAATGAATCTTTCAAAAGGAGAAGTCGGTGACATCAACTCGGAGCTACTCGGCTTGATTATTGTTTCCAAACTACAAATGGCCGCATTGCGCCGGCAACGCTTCAGCAAAGAAGAAAGAACAGACTTTTTCATGTATATTGATGAGTTTCAGAACTACATTACAGACTCCATCGAAAGTATTCTCTCAGAAGCCAGAAAATATCGCTTAAGTTTGAATATGGCGCATCAATATGTCGCTCAATTGGAAGGTAAAGATGGAAAATCCAAGGTTAAAGATGCTGTTTTTGGGAATGTCGGAACCATGATGTGCTATAAAGTAGGTGCTCAAGATGCTGAATTCATGGCAAAAGAAATGTCTCCTGTTTTTTCTGAACAAGATCTTCTGAACTTAGATAAATTTAAAGGTGTAATGAA
>WJLA01000116.1 GCA_014728765.1 Candidatus Peregrinibacteria bacterium | reverse complement strand
GTCTATCAAAAAAATTATCAAAATTTTCAATTTCTGTAATAATTTTTATCTCTTCCGGAGTATAGCCGCAAGAAAGGAATAATGCTGTAATCGCACCAGCTGATGCACCTGAAAATCCAAGTACGTTTGATTGCTTATAGTTATTATATTGTAGTATATTGATTCTATTATCCATTAATGCTTCAAGAGCACCAATAAAAGCATTACCCTTGCCCCCACCTCCTTCTAGGGATATATATTTAACATCTTCTGGTTTTAGGCGATTTGGCATCTAACTAAATTTAATTGACAATATATTATTACGGATAATTATTTTGCGACTTTAAGTATTATTCATTTGTTATAAACCAATTCATCTTGATTCTACCCAATTTCCTTCATCATTTCGATACCATTCAGGTAACTTATCATTACCCCGAAGCTTAACTAGTTCTGTAGGTATTTTCACCTCCCAATTTTCGCCAGTGAGTACTGATTCGCTTTCATCTGGCTTCTCACTTTCTAAATCTTTTATTTCCTCTACAATTGGCAAGTAAAAAGAACTGCCTATGTCAGGTGCCTTTCCTCCAAACCAAATCTGACCTGTTAATAAATAAAAAGAAATTGCTTTTTCAAATCCGGGTCTAACTGGAACAACAACTCTTGCTCCTCCTGCCTTCAAAAAACTTAAATGCTCAGGATCTTGCTCAGTAAGCGCCGTTAATTTTTCTAACCATGTATCTTTCCGACTCCAATAATATGGATAGAGTAAAAAATTTAAATTATGCCATTCAAAAGCTTGTTCAAAAAATCGAATGCTTCTACCTTCTTTAATGGACTCTTTAATATCAACTTGGGGGAATAATTGATCACCTTCTGGCTCATTTATTGAATCAAAATTGTCAAAATGTTGACTACTAAGAATAGATATTGCGTTTCTTTTAAGTTCTTCTTTTTCAATTTTTCTATTTGTTTTTGGGTTCCTTCCAAAATCCTGATAAGTGGCTTGATCAAATTCTTGCTGAGCTTTATTCTTTTGGTACTCTGATATTTCCTCTTTGTATGCATTCAAAATGGATCTATAAGTTTCAATCTTCCATTTTTCAGACGATTCATTAATTAGCTCGCCTTCTAACTCTATTCCCACGCTTACGACCATTCCAACAGTGCAAAAACCAGAAATCGAATAATCTATTTGCTCTAAGTTAATATTACCAACTTCAAAACTTCCTTCATCAGTATGTTGCCCAACAGGGTCAGATTCACTTCCTCTTCTGGAATTTCTCCAATAATGAGCATTTCCTACATCTTTAGTAAAATAAGGGATATTAAAATGTAAGCCCTTATGATCTAATTCGTCATCATCGTCATCACTTTGTCCATATTCATTTATTCCAGCTTCAATTATTTTTTCATTGCCTATCATTACACTTAAATATACTTCATCCTTTTTGGCATTACTCCCCTCCGTTAAAGTATCAGACAAAGAACTTTTTGATACTGACAACTTCCAATTAACTTGTTTTATTCTGTACTTGTATGGATCTTCTGTACTATTTATTGAAATAGTTTTATTTTCATCACTAGATGTATTGAAAACAAATTGACTTTGATTTCCCTCATTTTTGCCTCTTGGATTATATCCTTGGTGCGAGAATCTAATATTTTTTGAAATTGATTTTTTATTCGGAGGTGGTGAATCTACATCAGCTTTGTATCTTGAGGCTATACTACTGTAATTCTCTCTACTTATAAATTCAGATTCTAAAGGATCGCCATCACTTTTACCATTTTTAGTGAACGGAATTGGTTTTTCTATAGTGTTACCAGGAATCTTGTTTTTTGAAGCATGAAGCAATAAAGAGCCAGGTTCTGGAATAATAAAATCAAACATTAGTCTTGGCTTGTCATATTTGAAAACTTCAGCAAAGTAAACTTTATTTACGAATTGATATATACCTGAAATATTCTCAGCTCCTGAACCAGTATTATTGAATCTATGCGTATTTAAATGCTCTATAGTTTCTATAGTTTTGCGAATCTGCTCTGTCCTAATCCTGTGTGATACTTTACTTGCTGCTCTTTCGGTAATATCCCTTGAAAAATTTGAAGCTTTTTTCACTGATTCTTCTCTAGCTTTATCACTTGAATAGCTTGTGTTGCCCGAAAATTCTACATACGGACCGTACTTTATATTTATTTCAGCTCCTGCTTGAAGATTAGTTTCTTCTTGAATAGTTCGTTGCGATTCACTTTCCAATTCAAAGCGACTAGAGGTTTTTAAATCCCTCTCTTCTTCTTCGATTGTTTCCGTCTCTTCCAAAAACTGTTCTTCTGTTGTAACAGTTTTATTGTGTTGTCTTTCACGATATTCAGAAGCAAGTACATTTTCTATATGAGCTACTTCTTCAGTTTCATATCTAATTAGCCGTCTTCTCACTACAAATAGATCTCCCATACCTACTGGCTGAACTGCCGATTTATATACAGGCAGATCGCTTGATGCACCTGAATCCACATTATATGCGT
>WJLA01000115.1 GCA_014728765.1 Candidatus Peregrinibacteria bacterium | reverse complement strand
ATCAAAGGAAGAAGCTAAATCAATTTTGTTAAAAGAAGTTGAAGAAGCTTCCAGAAAAGATATTGCAGAGCATATTAAAAAAATGGAATTGCAGCTTAAAGAAGAATCCAAGGAGAAGGCAAAGTTTATAATTGCCGATGCAATTCAAAGATATGCCGGTGAAGTTGCCACTGAGTCTACCGCCACCGTGGTTAATCTTCCCAGTGATGATATGAAAGGAAGAATAATCGGTAAAGAAGGAAGAAATGTGATAGCACTGGAACAAGCTACGGGTGTGGATGTTATAATTGATGACACACCGGGTTCAATTGTTATTTCAGGGTTTGATTTGGTTAGAAGGTATATAGCCAAAGTTGCATTGGAAAAATTAATTCATGATGGCCGAATTCATCCCGCAAGGATTGAGGAAGTAGTTGCAAAGACCAAGGAGGAAGTTGATATATTGATTAAAGAATTGGGAGAAAAAGCTGCTTATGACACGGGTGTGGCGGGGTTGCATCCTGATTTGATAAAGCTTTTGGGAAGATTGAAATTCAGAACCAGTCATGGTCAAAATGTCTTGAAGCATGTGATGGAGGTGGCGTTTGTGGCTGGTCAAATGGCTTCGGAATTGGGTGCAGATGTTAATGTTTGTAAAAAAGCGGGACTTTTGCATGATATAGGAAAAGCAGTCAGTCATGAAGTTCCCGGTCATCATGCCATTGTGGCAAGGGATATTTTGAAAAAATACAATATTGCTAAAAATGTAGTTCATTGTGTTGAATCTCATGAAGGAGATATTGAGCCAAGTTCGTTGGAGGCAATGATTGTCAGTGCCGCAAACAGAATAACCATTTCAAGACCCGGAGCAACCAAAGACAATCTGGATAATTTTATTAAGCGACAAGAAGAGCTTGAAAATGTTGCAAAATCTTTTGATGGAGTAAAAAGCAGCTATGCGGTGCAGGCTGGTCATGAGGTTAGAATTTTTGTTGAACCGGATATGATAGATGACTATGCCGCTATTCAATTGACAAATAATATTGCCAGAAAAATTGAAAAAGATTTGCAGTTTCCGGGTCAATTAAAAGTTAATTTAATAAGAGAAACTAGGGTGGAAGGAATAGCTCATTAAAATAGCTATTGACGTTTATTAAAGGTAAGATTATATTTAGTTAGCACTTACATAATCAAAGTGCTAACTTTTATAACTTAACCAAAGGTCAGATGAGTGATATTTCAAACAGGATTAAGCCTACTGATGATAGAGTGCTTTTAAAAGGTATCAGTGAGATTGATACATCGGTTTCCGGAATAATTATACCTGAAACGGCATCGAAAGATCGACCGCAAAAAGGTGAGATTCTTGCTATTGGGCCTGGTAAAATGGGAGAAGATGGGAATAGAATCCCTATGCAAGTTAAAGTGGGAGACAAGGTGCTTTTTTCAAAGTATGCTCCGGACGAGATAAATGTTGATGGGGAAGATTATATTATTGCCAGAGAAGATCATATTTTGGCAATTATTGATTAACAGTAAAATTTAACCTAAATAAATATGGCTAAGAACACTAAATTTGGTGATGAAGCGAGACAACAAATGATCGCCGGAATAGAAAAATTATCCAATGCGGTCAAAGTTACGCTTGGTCCAAAAGGAAGAAATTCTATTATTGATAAAAAATATGGTTCACCATTAATTACAAACGATGGTGTGACTATCGCAAAAGAAATTGAATTAAGTGACCCTCTTGAAAATATGGGAGCGCAAATGGTAAAAGACGTTGCAATCAAGACAAATGATATTGCGGGTGATGGAACTACTACCGCTACAGTTTTGGCAGAAGCTCTAATTAAAATTGGAAACAAAATGATTACGGCCGGTGCTGATCCAATGGCACTGAAAAGAGGAATGGATACAGCTTTGCAAAGAATTGTAGAAGAATTGGAATCAATGGCTATTCCGGTTGGTGATTCTAAGGATAAAATTCAGCAAGTTGCTACGATTTCCGCCCAAGACCCTAAAGTTGGAGAGTTGATAGCCGATGTTATGGAAATGGTTGGAAGTGACGGAGTTATAACAGTGGAAGAATCACAAACTATGGGTCTGGAAAAAGAAGTGGTTAAGGGTATGCAGTTTGATAATGGTTATATTTCACCTTATATGGTTACTGATCCGCAAAGAATGGAAGCTGTTTATCAAGATGCGTATGTTCTGATTACAGATAAGAAGATTTCTTCAGTTCAAAGTATAGTTCCATTGATTGAAAAAGTGGCTGCAGAAGGCAAAAAAGAATTGGTGATTATTTGTGAAGATTTGGAAGGAGAGGCCCTTGCTACACTTATTCTTAATAAAATTAGAGGTGTATTCAATGTTTTGGCTGTGAAAGCGCCTGCGTATGGAGACAGAAGAAAAGAGATGTTGAAAGACATCGCCATATTAACCGGAGGTAAAGTAATTTCTGATGAGCTGGGAATGAAAATTGATTCTGTGGCGATAGAAGATTTGGGACAAGCTCGAAAAGTTGTTTCAGACAAAGATAAAACAACCATTGTAGAAGGAAAAGGTAACAAAGATGAAGTGGATGCCAGAGTTAATGAAATTAGAGTTTTAATTGAGCAATCAAGTTCTGATTTTGATAAAGAAAAACTTGCTGAAAGATTGGCAAAAATGGCAGGAGGAGTTGGTGTTATCAAAGTCGGAGCGGCTACGGAGGTTGAATTGAAAGAGAGAAAACTGAGAATTGAAGATGCGGTTTCAGCAACTAAAGCTGCCATAGCGGAGGGAATAATTCCAGGTGGAGGAGTTGCATTGGCTCAAGCGGCCAAATCACTTAGCGAGATTATTGAAGGAGATAATGATGAGGCTACCGGTGCACATATTGTAATGATGTCACTTGGTATTCCTTTGGGGCAAATTGCGGAAAATGCCGGTGAATCAAGTGAAGTGATTCTGGACAAAGTTAAAAATGCTGAGATAGGATTAGGTTTTGATTTCTCAGCTCCCACCAAAAGAGGTAAGTCCAAGACGGAAATGGAGTTGGTAAACATGATAGAAAAGGGAATTATTGATCCTAAAATGGTTGCCAGATCCGCACTTCAAAATGCGGTTTCCATAGCCGGAATATTCTTGACTACCGAAGGTGCGGTTTATGAAATACCTGAGGAAAAACAAAGTATGCCAGGTGGAATGCCTGGAGGGGGTATGCCTGATATGAGTGCAATGGGTATGTAAAAAAAGATATTTAAGAGGGCATTTCGGCCCTCTTTTTTGATTGATGAATATTTGAATATGGAGTATATTTCAGAAAAGAAAAATAAACTAATATTATGACTAAAAAGTCTGTTAAAAATGTTGATATAGGAGCTGATGAGAATGGGGTTTTGGATTTGAAGTCAAAAGAAAACATGAAAAACGGTTTTAAGGTTAAAAAAATTGATGATGAATTAGAAATTGATAATTCCACTGAGAGACGAAATAGGAATATTGATAAAGATTCCAGTTCTCAGGAAGATGATGATAGAACGCAAGCTTTTGCAGATAAACTGGAAAAAGCTGTGGTTAAGGTTGTTCCAAAAGATAATTCAAGTTTTAATTCGCAAGATCAAGAGCCGAAAGAAATGATAAAAGTAAAATTCGATAAATTTGTTCAGCTTGTTGCGACAAGAGATTTTTGGCAGGTTATGGAGAGAAATAAAAATGAAAATATAATTTTGTCATCAAACCTTTTAACTGAGTTGGCGGGTGCTGTCGATGAAAAAGGAGAGAAAAAAACTCCTGTAATTTTTTTGGTTGGATTGGCTATTGGAGTAATTGTTACATAT
>WJLA01000114.1 GCA_014728765.1 Candidatus Peregrinibacteria bacterium | reverse complement strand
TGCAGCTGGCACTTGCATGATATTTTTTACCTTGATGATTAAATATCAAATTAATATTTAGAAATTGATCAGCGTTTTTGATTTTTTTGAAATATGCTGATGGTATGGAATTGACTCGTTTGTTTTTGGGATTTGCAAAATTATCAATAGCTTCTTCAAATAATTCGTGAATTTGGATTGATGCTTTTTTCAATTCTTTTACAGTGGATTTATAAGGGTGGCTTTGTCCTTCTGAAGAAAGTAAATAAATTGTAGAAACATGAGAAGAATCAATTTTGGTTTGAAAGCCGTTCGGGATAGAATTAAGTTTTTTTCTATATTTTTTATCTCTATCCAAAAAGAATTCTTTAGAGAAATAACTTGGTAAAGGATTTTGATCAGGCTTAGTAATTGATATTTTATATCTTAGATTTTCCAGCTCTAATAGTGTTGAAACACTAAATGATATTTCTTCAATATCGTCGTTAAAATAAATATTTCGAACTTTGTGAAACATAGCGAGGAGTGTTCGGTTCAATTGGATTTGTTCACCAAGCTGATTAATGTCTGTTTGCAACTCGTCTTCAGTGATGTGTGTAAGTTCTGAAGTGGCTTTATGAAGCTCTTTTTTACAGCTAAGTATAGTTTTTTTATTATCAATTTCGAGGTCTTTATATTCTTGGATAAATATTTGATTTAAATGGTAAAGTAGAATTGTTATAATTGGTGGGTAGTCCGGTAGCTTTTTGAAGCTATTTAAAGCCATGAAAAGGTTTCTGTATGCTTGATTGCTTGATACGACCGGTTTGATCGCGTTGGTAAATTCTTCTGATTCAATTAGATTAACAATTCTTTGATTGATCTCAGAAATGATTGAATATTCTATTGGAAAATTTTCGTCTAACAATAAAGTCGCCTGAGTTGCATATTTTTTTAGGATTTGTTCTACTTCAGGTGTTGTTTCCATTTCAGCTAATTCTCTAAGTTCTAGCTCTTGATTTAAGAGCAGCTTTTGATAATCCATAAATAAAAATGACATTTTAATTCCATTTACAGATAAAATTAAAAGGAAAATAAAGTCAAGCTCTTGACTTAAGTTTTGAATCGGATACAATCTGCAGGCAAACTCAGTTACTAATTTATTTTATAAAAATGGCTAAAGGAAAAAGCACTTTTGCAACCTGGAGGTGTGAAAAATGTAGTAAGCCTCATAAGGTTACTTATTACAATAAGAAGAATGAGAATGTGACAAAGGAATTAAAAATGTTTTGCAATCAATGTCGCGAGCATACTCTTCACAAAAGAAAAGATACCAAGAAGGGAAGTAATAAATAAGTCAGGCTTAATAACTGAACAAGCCGGTGATTATTTCACAAGCTTGTTTCTTGTTTCATCAGAAATAGTAACTATATCTTTGTCCGTGTCGGGAGCTTCTGAATTGTTTTTAGAAAAATCTTTTTTTAGTTGATCAATTGTTTTGCCTTGAGCTAGTTGATTGAATAAGCCTTGTAGGGCGATCAGGTGAGTTATATTTGGTGATTTTCCAAATGTAGGTCTATATATCTTGTTTAAAGGCATTTTTTTTCCGAATTCTATAGGATACTTATCTGATAATATTTTTAATTCTTGAAAAATGTGTTCGTGATTTAAGATAATATATTCTTTTATTTCTTCATCATATGGAAGCAAAATATCTTTTTCATTCATGTGCAAGGTGTTAAAAAGCAGGTTTATATTATAAAATTATTCATTTATTTTGTCAAGTTTTTGTCATGGATAAATAGTTTTGTAAAATCTGGAGTTAAATGTCAGATCTTGTTTACAATTTATTAGATTGCTTTGACTTATTTAAGGTATTTTTATAGAATTTTGTTGTAAAAAAACAAATATGAAAAAAAGTTCAGAAAACGATTCAGCCAAATCAAAGCTTTTAGGTGACAAGCTTTCAGATAAAAATTTCACTAAAAACAAATCCAAATTTTGGAAAAGATTTGTTTTGATTATAGTTATCTTAAGTGTGATTGGTAATGGTATTTATTATTTTTTAAATGATAGTGGTGATGATTATGAATTCGTACAAGTTACACGTGCTGATGTTGTAGAAATGGTGGAGATAACAGGAAATGTTGAAGCTGATGCTACGATTACATTGAGTTTTCAGGAATCAGGTCAGGTAAAAGAAATATTTAAAGATGTTGGAGACAGAGTTGAAGAAGGAGACTTAATTGCAAGTTTAACCAATACTGATCAAGCATTGGCTTTGGAGAGAGCGAGAGCGAATTTGGCATCTCAGGTGGCATTACTTAATGAAAGAAAGGCGGGCGCTACACCGGAACAAATTAGAATAGCTGAAGTTGCCGTAGATCAGGCTCAAGCAGCTTATGATCAAATCAAGGTGGAGCTAGAAAGTGCTCAGAATGAATTGGTTTTGATAAGAGAAAAATATGAAGAAGATGAAAGACGAGTGCAACTGTTGGTTGATGATGCTAAAGACAAATTGGAGTTTGCTGAAAGAGATAGAGGAAATAGAGAAACTGTAGATGATCAGGCTTTGGAAAACGCAAGAGATGATTTGTATTCGCAAATGGTCAATTCTTTAAGTGTTTTGGAAACTTCTCTTTCAGACTTGGATAATTATTTGCTCAAAAGTACCAATGCCGGTAACACAATTAAAAGATATTATCCTTCTGAATATCAGACTAATGCCATAGAATTAGCCCAGGCTATGGATGAATATGATTTGCTGGTTGAAGAAATTGAAAATGTTGAAGAGATAACAGTAGAGTTTGTGAAGAATAAATCCAGGGAAATGCTTTCTACTTCAAGGGTAGTTATAAATATTCAGAGTGAATTGTTTGATTTGGTGAATAGTATTAATGTTCATTTGGGATTTTCTGAAACTGAAAAATCTCAAATTTTAAATACTCTAAACGGTAATTTAACAAATTTAAATTCTGCGACATTGTCTTTGGATATTAAGAGACAGAATTTGTTATCCATAGAATTGCAGGAAATTTCAGGTCAGGATAGTGCGGAAAATTCAGTAGTTATTGCAGAAAATTTTTATGAGCAACAATTGCAGGCATTAGATCAATTACGAATCGACCATTCGGTCGATTTGAATAACAGAATGGCAAAAATTGAAAGTTTAAAAGCTCAATTAAGAGCGCAAGAGGCCGCTATTGAGTCTGCCAAAGCCAATTTGGCTGAAATAAAAGCTCCTCCGCGTGCTGTTGATATTGCTTCATTGGAAGCAAATGTTTTGGCATCATCGGTAGATGTGAGATTAAGGGAAGAAGATTTTGACAAAACATTATTAAAAGCTCCGACAGATGGAGTGATATCCAGGAGAAATGTAGAAGTGGGAGAAGATTTGTCTGTTACTCTTCAGAGAGAAGTGGCTTTTGAGATGATATCGGATGATCTTTACAAAGTTGAGGCAGATATTGCAGAAGTTGATATCGGAAAGGTTGAAGTTGGAGATGTTGTTTCAATAACACTTGATCCGCTTGGTGAAGATACTGTTTTGTCAGGTACGATTA
>WJLA01000113.1 GCA_014728765.1 Candidatus Peregrinibacteria bacterium | reverse complement strand
GGCTTAGTGGAACCTCTGGGTGCCGGGATAGGCTTTTTGGTTTTGAGTAGTTTTTTGAACAATTTGACAATGGGATTGATGTTTGGACTAGTTGCGGGAATTATGGTTTTCATTTCATTGGATGAACTTTTACCGGCAGCTCAAAAATTCGGTGAACATCATCTTTCCATTTATGGGCTTTGCGCCGGTATGCTTGTGATGTCCGTCAGTTTAATGCTTTTAATGTAAAATATTAGCACAGAATTTATCACTTCAAAATTGAAGTAATCTCTGCAATATTTGCCATATTTATATCTTATTCAAACTCTTCCACTATTTCATCGTAGCAGGCAACACACAAATGTTGTTTAATTACCATGTTTTCATCATCCGGTGGTCCCAGCAGAATTGCGCCGAAATCATTTAATTCTTTTTGGCATTTGTCACAATTTGGACTAATAGACATAGATACATTTAATTGTTCTTTTTATTATAATCAAAAAATGGATATTTTGGAATGCCAATTCAAATTTACAACACTAAAATTGTGGGGTAGTTTTCTAGTTGTCGCTTTAACAGTAGCGAAAGTTGAAAATAATTTATGAATAAAAATTTTGAAAAAGAAAAAATATATTGGAAAAATAAAGTAGACTGGAAATCAGTGCCTGAACATGTGCAAAAACTTATTCTAGCAGAAGCGGAGCTTTATATCACTGATCTATTTGATTCGGCAAACAATTGTAGCTTTGAGCTATTGAAAAAACAGCATATTGAAGCATTGATAGAATTGTTTGAAAGCAGAAAACTTGTCGCAATACCTTCAATTCAGAATAAAGTGAGGGATTATGTACTTGTGCTGGTTGAAACAGAAGAAAAAGAAAAATCTCAGAACTACCAAGATTATTTGGTAAAATTAAAAAATAGTTATCAACAAACAGATTATCTTGAGATGTATAATTTGTTGATTGAAATTGGATGTTTGGTTACGAATCCGGAATTATTATTTTTAAAAGGAGACTATTCTTTCAATGAAAAGACCATTCAAAGATTTTTGATGAAAGCTAAAACTTCTGCCGAAATTGTGAAAATATCTATTTCAATGGAAGTTCAATTTAAATTAACTTTGACAATTTCGGCTTCAGAAAATGGTTTTATCAGTTATGAGATTGACAAAGAATCCGACGAAATGGCTCAGAAGAATTGGAAACAACTGTTTCAATAACATAATTTGATATGAATTAAAAACCAGCTTTAATTCATTGAATGTAGATATATTAAATTTCCTTCAGTGTCCTCAATCACTCCCACGTTACCATGTTCTCCTATGGAAAACTTTGGAGCAATGATTTTACCACCAGCCGATTCAACTTTTTGCAGCTCGTTTTTCAAATCGCCGCTGGGTGAAGTGAAATAGATTTTGCAACCATGATGGGAGGGTTTATAACCTTCGCCTTTAACCAATGAGCCAGTTGCCCCTTCGGCTCCACTTTTCATTGGAAACCATCCCATCAATATTTTGCCCATTTCATGAACTTCTATTTGGTATTCCAGAACATCCTGATAGAACTTTTTTGCTCTATCCATATCTTCCACCGGTATTTCAAACCATCCGATTGGATTTCTTTGTATTTCCATTTTAATTGGTTAGTAAATAGTTAAAAATTATATATAGTTCAAAAGTAATTATCAACACCGCTTATTTGATTATTTTTATTTGTATGTTTTAATGTATTTTGCAATTGTATTGATGAATTATAAAAAAACCTTATCACTGTTGATAAGGTTTTTTATAGATTGAGAGTAATTTTTATGCTTTTCCTAAAGTGTCCTTTCCATGATCCCAGCTGGCCGGACAAAGTTCTCCGGTTTGAAGTGCTTTAAGGGTTCTTAGAAGTTCTTTGGCGTTTCTACCTACATTCAAGTTATTAACTGTGTAAGATTGAAGAACTCCATCCGGGTCAATAAAGAACACTCCTCTTAAGCTCATTCCTTCAGGGTGTAAAACATTATATTTCAAAGAAATATCTTTAGTCAGATCTGAAACCAGAGGGAAGCCCAGCTTTGCGATTTTTTCATCAGCTTTGGCCCAATTCATGTGAGAGTGAACAGAATCCACTGATACCCCTAGAATTTGACAATTAAGCTTTTCAAAATCTTCTCTGTGATCAGCCAATTCATATAATTCGGTTGGACATACAAATGTAAAATCCAATGGATAAAAGAATAATAGCGTCCACTTTCCTCTATAGTCAGACAATGAAACATGCTGACCAATTGATCCGTTATGATACACTTCAGCCTTGAACTCAGGAGCCGGCGCTCCAATTGCCAGTTCAGGCAGATACATATCGTGTGAGTGACAATTTCCATTTCCACAAGCCATAATTATTTGGGTTAAAAAAATAAATTATTTTGATCTGGTATAATAAGTAACCGACGCGCGATAAAGCGTCAGGTTTTTGAAATTTTTAGGAAGTTTAAACTGAGATGTTTGTTTGATATCGTGAATTTCACCCGTATCAAGATTGATTAGATGATCATGAGGCTCAATATTCGCATCGTATCTTTTTCCATCAGGTGCATCAATTTCATGAATCAAATGCAGTGACTTAAATTTTTTAAGATTTTTATAAATCGTACCATCGGAAAGATTTGGAAACTTTTTTCTAACGTTTTTAAGAATATCTTCAGCCATTGGATGTTTATCTGTTGAAGCAATATATTCAAAAATTGCCAGCTTTTGCGGTGTCACAGGTAAGTTGTTGTTTCTAGTTTCTGATAGAAATTTTTGAACTCTTGTTTTAATAAGTGACCGATTCATGATGGACGTTTAACTTCCATTAACTATGGTATTCTTTTTTAATTTAACTGTCAAATTATAATATTGATATAAAATTAATCTACACATTTAGAAAACCCCAGGGAAGCGGTAGCTTTGCGCTTCTAGGGGTTAGATGATGAAGATGGTCCGGCAGTACGCCTTCGCTCACGAAACAAGTGGACAACCTCATCTTTAGCTTTTGGCAATTTCTATACTTGTAGTCAGAAATAGCACGACTGTAGAATAAGCTTTTTTTTAATTCTGTCAACATAAATTTGACATCATCTTTTTCAAGTGTAAAATTCTGTGGTCGCTGACTAGATGTGGGAGGCGAAGAAAGGATGATAATATGAAAAAAGTGGTAAGAGACAAAGGATGCGCTGTATACACCATCAGCGCTCTGGCAGCAGGTGAGGACCCTTTTTTGAAGGGTAAAGGTTGTGATTTGCCTACAATCATGAATCACCTGCGCAGGTGGATGGAAGATTTTCCACAGGCTTCTACAAGAAGCTGTTGGAATGCAATAATGCATCCTGATCTTGGCAAGGTGGAGTGGAAAGAGACTAAAGACGGACTCAGCTTGAAACTTGACGGTCGAGAGGTTCTGAGACCGGAACCGGGTCATCCCTCAAGTCGAAAGTCAGCAAGCTGGCGTCCTCCGAAGGGCAAGGTCAGCTTTTCAAAGCAAAAGCGAGTTACCAGGGCATTGGGCTCGGTGTAGTTAAAAAACTAAAACCGAGATCCTCCACTCGCTTGATGTAGCGCCGCCCACTTTGGGGGCGGCGCTTTCTAAAAAAAATTGAAATTGATTATATTATTTCTTTTTGCTACGATTTAAAAGAAATTTCATAACAAAATAAACATGAAAAAAAGCATTGTACTATTGTTTTTAACAACTTTTTTATTAGTAGGTTGTAATGTGGCTGATCAACAAACTACTGAAAATCAAACTTCTGATGAAAATGGATCTACCGTTACAGGAACTGTTGAAATGGTTGAACCGGAAGAAGATCAAAATGTCACAGGAACAGTTTCGATCGTTGATCCTGATGAAATGACGGAGGATGGTATACCTGAGGCGGATATGACTGCCGATAATCCTGTAAATGATAGCGAATCGACTGAAGAAGAAGCTGATTCAGCGGTTGTGGCAAGAGGCAATTCATTAATTGCTTATTCTGAAAACTCACTTCAAACTTCTTTGGATAATGACT
>WJLA01000012.1 GCA_014728765.1 Candidatus Peregrinibacteria bacterium | reverse complement strand
GCTTTGATTATACAGATGGTTTGAAATATCTCAAAAATTCATGCTTAAAAGTCATATATTCACCTTGTTTAATTGCATTTCTAGCTTTGCTCATTAGTTTTAATAAAAAATAAATATTATGTATTGAAAGCAGTCTAAGCCCTAGCATTTCATTGTTTTTTACAAGGTGATGCAAATAACTTTTGGAATATTTTCTAATGGGATTATTTGAATCTTCCAGATCTATGGGAGTTGAATCATTCGCATATTTCGAGTTTTTAATGTTTTGCCTTCCCAAATTGTCATAGTAATTACCATGTCTGGCAATTCTTGTGGCATGTACACAGTCAAACATATCTATTCCTCTTTCAATACTTTCAAGAAGATCAATCGGAGTTCCGACTCCCATTAAATATCTTGGCTTTTCCGTTGGTAAATGTTCTTTTATCACATCTAAAATATGGTACATCTCAGCTCTTTCTTCTCCGACGCTTAATCCACCGATAGCTATTCCCGGCGTATCAAGTGAAGCCATAAATTTGGTGGACTCTATTCTGAGATCTTCATATAAAACTCCTTGAATTATGGGAAATAAGGCTTGGGGTGGTGAACCATTTTTTAATTTTTCCAATTTTTGATGGTGACTGATACATTGTTTAGCCCATCTGTGAGTTCTTTCCATTGCTTGTTTAGCATATTCTCTTGAGGAATCATGGGGAGCACATTCATCAATTTGCATAATAATGTCTGCTCCAAGTTGATGTTGTATATCTATTACTCTTTCTGGGCTGAAAAAATGTTTAGATCCATCCAAATGAGATTTGAACTCGACACCGTCTTCTTTTATTTTTACATTTTCTTTTCCCAGAGAGAAAACTTGAAAACCTCCCGAATCGGTTAAAATTGGTTTGTTCCAATTTATCCATTGATGTAAACCTCCTTGTTTTTGTACTATGTTCGCACCGGGTCTTAAATAAAGATGATAGGTGTTTGCAAGCAAGATTTGAGTTTCGATTTGATTTAACTCATCCGTGGAAACTCCTTTAACTGTGCCAAGTGTGCCAACAGGCATAAAAATAGGTGTTTTTATTTCACCGTGAGGTGTTGTGAATGTGCCTGTTCTTGCACCACAGTTTGAATCTTTTTGATGTATTTTGAAATTAAACATGATTTGATTATATAGAAAAGTCCCCAAAAAGGGGACTTGATATTTCATTATTTAAAATATTTTATGAAGTCTTTTTAGTAGATTTATCTTTGGCTTGTTCTTCATTTTTCTCACCCTCATTTTTTTCAGGTTGTTTTGTTGTTTTATTGGCAGCCTGGGCTTTTTTGACTTTTTCCAAATATTTTGCAACCTGATTTCCTTTATTGGCAGATTTTTGAGTACCTGTATAAAATGGATGTGTGGCAGAGGAGGTTTCCACTTTGATTATGTAATGATCTACTCCGTTGATTTTTTTGGTTTCTTCGGAGGTTAATGTTGACATTGCAATGAATTCAGCTCCACTGGTGTCGTCAATAAATACTACTGGATGTGATTTTGGGTGAATTTCAGTTTTCATAACTATTTCTCTTAAAAAAGCAAACGGATTATATTAATTAAGTTAAATTAATGCAAGTGAATTATTATTTTGTAGTTAAAGTTGTTTGAGTTTCAGCTTTTTTAACTTCTTCAATGTCAAGATTTTGCACAATGGTTGTTGATGCAACCGCATCTCCTTGTTTCAATCTCATCAAATATACTCCCGAAGTGGTTCTGCCTAGTGCCGGAATGTGATGTAAATTCAGTCTAATCACAACTCCGTGCTTGGAAACAATAATCAAATCTCCAGTGGTAATTTTTTCAATAATTTTGGCACCAACAATTTTACCTGTTTTAGTGGTAAGATTGGCAGCCTTAACTCCTGATCCGCCCCTGGTTTGCAATCTATAGCTGGTCAATGGAGATGCCTTTCCCAGTCCATTTTCCATAATTACCAATAATTTTGCGTTTTCAGGCTCTTTGACAACATCAAGATCAACAACATGATCACCTGCTTTAAGCTTAATGCCTCTTACACCCATGGATGATCTTCCAGTTGGGCTGATATCTTTTTCATTAAATCTGATTGATTTTCCTTCTCTCGATACTATTACGATTTCATTGCCTTGATTTACTTGTCTTACCCAATTCAATTGGTCGTTTTCTCTGAGTTTTATGGCTATAAGTCCGGATTTTCTAACGTTGGCAAAGTCTTCAACTTTGGTTTTTTTGACTGTTCCTTTATTCGTACACATTAAAAGATAATCGCCAGAAAGTTGTTCTTGTGTAGAAAGAATGGTAGAAATTACTTCTCCTTCTCCAAGTTGCAATAAGTTAACTATGGGAATTCCCTTTGCTTGTCTTGAACTTTGCGGAACTTCATAGGCGGGTAATTTAAATACTCTTCCATGGTTAGTGAAAAAAAGCAGTTCATCATGATTGTTGGTATAGAGAAGAACTTTAATTTCATCTTCTTCTTTTGTTGTAACTCCAATGATACCTTTTCCTCCTCTTCCTTGTGCTTGAAAAGTGCTCGAAGGAATTCTCTTGATATAATTTTCTTTTGTCATCATTACTATAACAGGCTCATTGGGAATCGTGTCTTTGCTGGAAAATTTACCCAGAGCATTCGGATTGATGACGGTTCGTCTGTCATCCGAATATTTTACCAATAGTTCTTCCGTTTCAGTTTTTATAATTTCAATTATTTTTTGTTGATCTGCTAATATTCCCTCAAGTTCTTGAATTAATGCTAATTTTTCCGCAAGTTCATCTTCAATTTTTTTTCTTTCCAAACCGGCCAGAGTTTGCAGTCTCATTTCAAGAATGGCTTTAGCCTGAATTTCAGTTAATTTAAATTTTTGGATCAATTGTTCTTGAGCAATTTCTTTAGTTTCGGAAGACCTGATTGTAGCTATTACTTCATCAATATTATCCAAAGCAATTTTTAAACCTTCCAAAACATGAGCTCTTGCTTTGGCAACTTTTAGATCATACTCGGTTCTTCGTCTTATTACTTCTTTTCTATGTACAATGAAATGTTCCAAAATTTGCTTTAAATCAAGTAATTTCGGCTGTAATCCACCATCTATCAAAGCAATCATGTTAAAATTGAAAGTGCTTTGCATTTGAGTTTGTTTGTATAGCTGATTGAGGACTTTTTTAGGGTAAGCTTCTTTTTTAAGCTCTATGACAATTCTAATGTCTTGTTTTGATTCATCTCTAAGGTCGGTAATTCCCAATATTTTTTTATCTCTTACAAGATTGGCAATTTTTGCTATTAAATCTGATTTGTTAACTTGATATGGAATTTCTGTAACTATTATTTGAAATCTGCCTGACTTTCTTTCTTCAATATTTGCTTTCGCTCTTATTACAATACCTCCTCTGCCGGTAGAATAGGCATTTTTAATGGCATTATTGTCATAAATAGTTCCACCGGTTGGGAAATCCGGGCCTTTGATATATTTCATTAAATCATCAACAGTTGTTTCTTCTGGATTTTTTAAAAGATGTAGCATACCTTCACAAATCTCTTTCAAATTGTGAGGAGGAATGGATGTTGCCATGGAAACGGCAATACCCGATGAACCATTTAATAATAGATTAGGTAATTTAGTCGGTAAAACGCGAGGTTCTTTGGTTGAGGCGTCGTAGTTG
>WJLA01000112.1 GCA_014728765.1 Candidatus Peregrinibacteria bacterium | reverse complement strand
TGTATATCTACGGATATTACCCCTACACACAGAATTCCACTTGCCTCTGCATCACTCTATTCTGCCAGTCTATGAAACCGGCCCGGAGTTGAGCTCCGGTCTTTGACTTCATACTTAACAAAACGCCTACGGACTCTTTACGCCCAATAATTCCGGATAACGCTTGCACCCTCCGTCTTACCGCGGCTGCTGGCACGGAGTTAGCCGGTGCTTATTCCTGAAGTACATTCATATTTATTCCTTCAGAAAAGAACTTTACAACCAAAAGGCCTTCATCGTTCACGCGGTATTGCTGCGTCAGGGTTTCCCCCATTGCGCAAAATTCCTTACTGCTGCCTCCCGTAGGAGTATGGACCGTGTCTCAGTTCCATTGTGGCTGGTCATCCTCTCAGACCAACTACCCGTCATTGCCTTGGTAAGCTCTTACCTCACCAACAAGCTGATAGGACGCAGGCACCTCTCATAGCGTATAAAACTTTACCCTTGCGGGACTATCCGGTATTAGACCGTATTTCTACGGCTTATCCCTGACTATGAGGCAGTTACCAACGTGTTACTCACCCGTCTGCCGCTCCCAACACTTTATCTATAATTATTTATAAACAAAGTGTTGGGCGCTCGACTTGCATGTATTAGGCATACCGCCAGCGTTAATCCTGAGCCAGGATCAAACTCTTCACATAAAAAGATTATTATTATTATTATTATAGTAATAACACGGCGCATGGGACAATATTCCATGGGCCTACTCTTTAAGAGCTTGATACTGTAATTCTCATTGAATTACGCATCGAAATTAAAAAACTCATTCTCTACTACATCCTGAATGTTAAAGATCTTTTTGCCCCAACTCTCGCTAGAGCACGGGAATATTATATAAAGCCAAATCCAAAGTCAAGAAAAAAGTCGACTTTTTTTCAACCATCAATATACCCCTTATTTTAAACAAAAAAAATGCATCAAAATCAAATTGAATACATAATTTTCAGAGAGTTTTACACTTTTCTTTGTTCAAACTCAATAAAATGCTATAATCATTTAGAAATTTAAACAAAAAAAATGCATCAAGATCAAAACTTCTCAGGTCATAATGACCCACAAAATTCATCTATTCTTATTCCTACTGTCATTGAAAAAACGCATGCCGGAGAAAGAGCATACGATATTTATTCAAGACTTCTCAAGGATCGTATTATTATTTTAGGCACAGGCATCAATGATTCAGTAGCTAACAATATAATTGCGCAATTACTATTCTTACAAGCTGAAGATCCCAAAAAAGATATCACAATGTATATTCAAAGTCCCGGTGGTCACGTAACTGCAGGTTTAGCAATCTATGATACAATGCAACACATCAAGCCTGATGTTTCAACCGTTTGCATGGGAATATGCGCTTCAATGGGCGCTGTTCTGCTAGCTGGCGGAGCTGACGGAAAAAGGTTTTGCTTACCGCATGGTGAAGTAATGATACACCAACCATTAGGAGGAACAGAAGGTCAAGCTAGCGATATAATTCTACATGCCAATCATATCATGAAGACCAGAGACATTTTGAATAAAATATTAGCTCATCATACCGGACAAAAAATATCCAAAATTGAAAAAGATGTAGACAGAGATAAATTCATGAGCGCTCAGGAAGCTAAAGATTATGGACTTATTGATAAAATTATTAAATAAAAATATGAAATTAAAAATTCTATTAATAGTATCTTCACTTCTTGTCTTTAATGGCTGCTTTGGACCTGGAGATTCATCCCCCGCTCCCAACGACTCAAATTCAGGTCAACCAAGTGAAGAGCTAAGATCATATGATAATAATGAAATCTTTTTGACATTTCCTAGCAATTGGGACGTAATTCAACCTGCAGATTTTACGGCAGATGTTCCCGATGAAACATTGGTAGTAATCAGAAATAACATTAAAAATGAAAACTTTACCGCAAACGTAAATGTTACCAAAAATGAATTAGCTGAACAAACTGCCTCTATTGATTATGCAACTCAAATTATCAATGGGGAAAAGAATAGCTTATTGGAGTTTAAAGAAATAAGTAGAAACAGAATTAATTTACCGGTTGGAAATCGAACATTTGAAACATATTTAATTGAATTTGAAGCTAAGCTTAATCCAACCGATCCTGCTCTTAGATTCATTCAAATTGCCGGAGTGAAAAACAGTACTGGATATGTCGTTTTGGGAGCTACATCTTTACAAGAGCAAACAAGTGTAGTAAATAGTGTCAGCAATACTGTAAAATCTTTTAAGATTTTATAGTTTATATGACAAGCTTATGCTTGTTCAAATATGCTGGGGTGGCGGAATTGGTAGACGCGCGGGACTTAAAATCCCGTGGTAGCAATACCGTGCGGGTTCGATTCCCGCCCTCAGCACCATTGAAAAAGCGGCGGCATGCATGGCCAACGCTTTTTATTTTTTATAATTAAAATTGATTTAATATAAATTTTTAGCAATTTCTCGCTGCTTTGAATGATCAACAATCGGTTTCGGATAATTAGTTACAAAAGCATTACCTTCTGATAAATTATGAATTTGTTTAGGGGACAATTCATTCAATTCAGGAATCCATTTTTTGATATAAATACAATCCTTATCAAATTTCATTTGCTGACGCCAAGGATTAAAAATTCTAAAGTATGGTTGAGCATCACAGCCAGTAGAAGCTGCCCATTGCCAACTCCCATTATTAACCGAGGGATCATAATCTACCAATTTTTGAGCAAAATACTTTTCTCCCCAACGCCAATCTATCAATAAGTCTTTGACTAAAAAAGAGGCAACAATCATTCTAACTCGATTATGCATATAACCTGTTTCATTTAATTGTCTCATACCAGCATCAACTATAGGAAAACCAGTTTCACCATCACACCAAGCTTTAAACTTTTTATGATTGTTTTCCCACACTATATTTTGATATTTATTTTTAAATGAATTACCAATTACATGAGGAAAAAAATATACAATTTGAGAAAAAAAATCTCTCCAGTAGAGTTCTGAAATAAAAATCTCTGAATTCGGCATTTTATTTTTGGCAAAATGGTATACTTCTCTAATAGAAATTGTGCCAAATTTATTATGAGCAGATAAATGAGAAGTGTAGTCGGCGCTGGGAAAATCTCTTAACTTTTCATATTTAACCATCTTATTTAAATTTTTTAATAAGTTTTTACCCTCTTCCCTTCCACCAGATACTGAAATATTTTCATTTTTAAAATACTGTACTTGCTCATATACTTCATCATTAGAATAATTTTCTTCTGAGATCCCATGATAATTCTTGAAATTATTTTTCCTTGGCTTCCTAATTTTAAATTGTTTTGCTTTATTTTTATAAGGGGTAAAAACAGTGTAAGGCTCCCCATTTCTTTTCAAAACAACGCCCGGCGCATTTAACAATGAATCATCAAATGATTTCACTTCAACATTGTGAATTCGCATTATTTCTTTTATTTGCTCATCACGTTCCTGAGAAAAAGGAGTATAATCTTTATTAAAAGTGACAAGGTCAGGCTGGTACTTTTTAATCAATTCTTCTAATTTTTGATTCAAATCACCATAATATACAACCAGCGAACCACCTCTATCATTTAAAGATGAATCCAAATTCTTAAGACTTTCTATCATGAATTGAACTGCGTTTTCTGAACGAAAATCATTTTGATCAACTTGTCTATTATCGAAAATAAAAACAGGAACTACCGACTCGGCATTCTCAAGAGCAAACATTAGTGCGGTATTATCTTCCAATCTCAAATCCCTTCTAAAAATATGTATGGCAAGTTTATTTTTCATTATAAATAATTTTATCTGATAAAAATCATTAAATGCTCATCACTCAATTTTTTTTCAAATTTGTAATTTTCATAATCAAATAATTTAACTTTTTCCAAATTATCAATCTTGTTATTTATTAAAAAACTACACATCAAGCCTCTGGCCTGCTTTGAATATATCGGAACATTTTTTAGTCCTTTTTCTGTTTTTTGTTTAAAAACAACATCCACAATTGGATAATTCAGTTTATTTCGATCAATGACTGAAATATATTCATCTGAACACAAATTCAATAAAATCTTTTCATTTTGTTGTGCAATTTCTTTATTCAAATGTTTTGTAACTTTAGCTTTCCAAAATTCATAAAGATTTTTTTTATTTGCAACCTCAAGCTTGGAAATCATTTCCAGTCTATATCTTTTAATTCCATCAAAAGGTTTTATTAATCCATAAAGCCCGGAAACTATTCTCATATGTTGCTGCGCGAAAGATTTTTTTTGCAAATTTAAATTTAAATTACTTTTTAATTTTTTATAAATATCTCCATCATATGCCAACATCGCCGGTTCAAAATTTAACTTTTGCCAATCTTTAAATCTTTTGAAATTTTCCAAAGCAATTTTTTCGCTTGACTGATAAATTTTTTTTAATTCATTTTCATTTTTCTTTTGCAACTCCTCTAAAATAAGCTGTGATTCCTTCAAAAATTTTGGTTCAGACATTTGAAAATCAAAATAATCATCAGTTTTATTGAATGTCTTGGCAGAATTTGTTAAAAATATCATTTTTATAATTTTATTCAAGCTATGTTAGAATAATTTACTATCATTTATTTGTTAATCAAAAGTTTATGGCACAAGATCTCAAAACCAAACAAAATGATGAAAGTGTAATAAATTTTTTAGAATCCATTGAACCCAAAACAAAACAAGCGGATGGATATAAATTATTGAAGTTTTTTGAAGAAATTACCGGACTAAAAGCTAAAAAATGGGGCAATTCCATAATTGGATTCGGAAAATATCATTACAAATATCAGTCAGGACAAGAAGGTGACTGGATGCTTACAGGTTTTTCTCCAAGAAAACAGAGAATTTCAATATATATTATGCCCGGCTTTTCAAATTATAAAAAAGAATTGAGCGCATTGGGCAAGCATAAACACAGCGTATCTTGCTTATATATAAATAAACTTTCTGATATCGACTTAAATGTTCTAAAAACAATCATTCTAAAATCAATTGAAGAAATGAAAGCAAAATATGAAATTTTAGAAGGATAGATTATTCTTTACAATCTTCTGATGGATTAATTGCTCTATATAACATTTTTGTTTGCCCTGAAATTTTATCCCATTCTCCTTTTTTTTGATAGATACTGAATTGCCTTCGATGCACTTTACAATATTCGGCAGTAAATTTGTCCATATTTGCCAGCACCTCTAACTCTTCCAAAAACATTTCTATTAAATGATTTTTATCAACTATTTCATCTTTAGTATATTCTACTTTGGTACTTTCAACAGCTTCTTCAAACAGTTTTGGAAAAAGTCTATTATTCCCAATATTAATTTTGGATAAATAAAATTTATAATAATTATTGTTTTGATCAATAGTACAATATTTCTTTTTGATTGTTTCCACTTGAGGATCTTTTTCTTTTTTTGTTACAGATTCAACAGATAATGACTCTGAAAACTTTTTATCACTTGATTTTTCATCATTTGGTTTTTCATCACCAGATGTAACAATATCAACTCCAGTTTTCTTAGAGCTTAATGCATAAAATCCGGTTGCCACCACCCCCCCAGCAACTGCAAGTCCGATTATTAATGATTTTTTTCTTATTCTATCAATAATATCTGGAAATACTGAACTTGAATAATTACAAACATCTTCAGTTAATCTTTCTTCTGCCAAATCCTCTTCCAAATTAGCACTAATAACTGATCTTTGTTTAGTCACTGCACTATGAACACCATCATTCAAATGGGAAAATCTGGAATTATAATCACTTACTACCAAAGTTTCTTCATCGAATTTCATTTCATCTTCATCAGTAGCATCAAGCAAACTATCATTCGGCGAATTTATAAGTAATTCATTTAATTTTTCATGCAATTCAGAATTTGAATATTTTTTAATATTAAAAAATAACAAAATCAATGAATCAAATAAAACAATCAAATCTGCTTTCTGAAATTTTTCATACAATTCATCAAATGCTATGACTACATTTTCCAGTATAATTTGTGTTTTTTCATTATCTAGATTTTTTATTGAATTACTCGAAATTATTGCTTTCACTCTATCAATATATATTTCCAAATATTCCTGAATTCCTCCCTTATTATCAGCATCCTTCTGTTGAATATTAGCAGTGACACTTTTCTCCAATCGTTCCTTTAAGATTATCAGTTCATTTAAAAAATTCGCTGAATTTTCTTCAGCAAACTCTGATATTAGGACATGCGAATTATTTGCAAGTCTTTTATCATTTATATTTTTCATAATTATTTTTATTTTCAAAATCAATTATATGTTTATAAACAGTTTTTACAATGTAATAATAAATAAATTATGTTATAATAAGTGGAAAACTAAATAATATATGACTAAACAAAAACAAATAGCATACTTCTCAATGGAATTTGCCTTCGATGACCGACATCGAAACTATGCGGGAGGACTTGGAGTTTTAGCAGCAGACATCATGCTATCAATGGCAGCTTTGAAAACGAATTCTGTAGGCATTTCTTTAATTTATCATAGATCGGAACATCCGGAAGAAATTTTTAATCCTGATGATCACTTTGAAAAAATGAATCAAACTATCAATTTAAAAATCGAAAATAGAAATGTCGTTTTCTCAATTTATAAATATCAAGTTAAAGTAAATTCGGAACAAAGCCTACCTGTTTATTATTTAAGTAGCCTAAGAGAAGAAAACAAACCCTGGGATAGAGATTTAACCAAGCATTTATACACCAGCAACTGGTATACCAGACTTTGCCAAGAATATATATTGGGAGTTGGAGGGGTTAAAGCATTGGAAGCATTAGGTTATCATGATATTGATTATTATCACATGAATGAAGGACATGCTGCACCATTAACTTTGGAATTACTTAGAAAATTTGATTATGATGAGAAAAAAGTAAAAAATCATTGCACCTTTACGACTCATACACCGGTACAAGCGGGACATGATTATTTTGATTATGGACTGGTCAATAACACAATTGAATCAGTAATTCCGTGGAACATTAAAAAACTTGCTACTGAAAAAAGTATGGGCATGACAGAGTTAGCTTTAAATTTAAGCTCAATCTCCAATTCAGTATCCGAAAAGCATCGCGATGTCTGTCATAAAATGTTCCCTTGGGTAAATTTTGAAAATGTTACCAACGGAATTTATCATCCTCGTTGGACATCACCTAACATGAAAAAACTGTTCGATAAGTATTTGAAAAATTGGGAAACTAAAACCGATAATTTCAAAAATGCAGAAAAAATTCCCGATAAAGAATTGGTTAAAGCTAAATACAATGATAAAAAAGCATTAATAAAATGGATAAATCAGAACCCAAGTTTCTTTGGTATTCAAAATTTGGAAAAAGATGATTTATTTGATGATAAAACACTAACAATCTGCTTTGCCAGAAGATTTGTGGAATATAAAAGACCGGACTTGATTTTTACCAACCTTAATAAGCTAAGAGAACTTGGTTACAAAAAAATTCAGCTTATTTTTTCAGCACATTGCGGAAAAGATAATACTTTTTGTCACAACACTAAATCACAAATTCTTCATTGCGCTAAAGAACTTCGAGGGCAAATCAAAGTAGCTGTTACGAATGATTACAATTTGGATATTGCAAAAAGATTGGTTACAGGTTGCGATTTATGGCTTAACAACCCTATTGCTCCAATGGAAGCGAGCGGAACCAGTGGAATGAAAGTGGCATTAAATGGAGGACTAAATCTTTCCATTAAAGATGGTTGGTGGATAGAAGGAATCGAAAGACAACCTGAAAGTGGATGGGGATTTGGAACAGATCACAATGAGCACTATCATCCTCAGCCAAATTTACATGATGCACAAGAACTTTATGATGAATTAGAGAAAGTTATCATTGAATATTACGAACATCATGATAAATGGGTTAAAAGAATGAAGAAAGCGATTATGTTATTAAGCTTTTTCAATACCCACAGAGTAGTTAAACAATACTACGAAAAAATTTGGAAATAAATTCCAATTTGAACAAATTGCTTAGTTGACAAAAAAGCAATTATAGATATAATAAATTCAGTCTTTTTAACAAGAAAGGATAGTAATGAAAAAAGACTTTGACATGAGGTTGCTGGAGAGTGTTCAATCCGTTTGGAATAACGGAGAAGAAGCCGTAATCAAGGCGGCAATGGACTATCTCAAGCAGCTCGAAGTCGAATTGAGCAAACTGGTGGCTAGTTCTTGTGGCGATTTTCAGTACCCGGACGGTGCTGATATTGCCGCCGAGACTGTTGCCAGAAAGCTCTTCAAGGAGTGCCAGACGGCACATGAGTTCGCAAGCAGATTCGTACCGAAGGTCAGTCAAGCCTTTGATCCACTCTGGCGAATGGCCAGCTAAGAATACTGCAGCGACAAACAACTATCCCGCGGTCCGGTACGGACCGCGGTTGGCTTTTACAATTTTAAAAAAATTGTTATGATTATCTCACTTTAACAATTGATATGCTAAATAACCTATCGGAAATCAAAGATGTAAGTTGGGAAGAGGCATTTGATAATTGGAAAAGCAGAGAAATGAATCCAATTTGTCGTGATGACTGGATTGAAGTTGCCACTAAAATAAAAGGATGGCCGGATTGGGAAAGTTGGCGAACCTATTCCGCAAACCAATTTGACGCAAAAAATCGTAAATGGAAAAAATTTCTAATTAATGATCCTGACACAATAATTCCAAACTTTCAAGTCGGGCCATTCAGCGGCTGGCAGAAAGACTTGCCTAAAACAAATACATATACATTTAAAGAATTAATTGACCTTAAACCCGAATATCAAACTCATAGCAGAATATTGAAAATTCTTGAAAATTTTCCACAACCAACGGAGATAATTGGTGCATATATTCCAGAAAAAAATCGTATTGTTTGCCTAGAAGGCTCGCATCGTTGTGCCGCTATAGCATTAGCTCAACATTTTAACAAAAATATTATATGGACAGTCAAACCCGCAATTGTCCTAACTGAGTTTAAACAGGGTGAAGCTGAAATTTTAGATAGCATACTTAAAACAGGCTCATCGAATCCAAATGCTATTTGATCATTGACTTTATAGCATTTTATGTTATAATATTTAGATGTGTATTTATATCTAATCAAATTTTATATGTTTGGATTCAACAAAGGACCTAATCAACACAGATTAGGACTAAGAACTAATACTGATTCACAAAAAAACAAACTTGATCACAGACTTGGACTAAGATCCGGAAATGTTAAGAATATAACCAATCAACTTGGAAATACTCGAAACAATATCAGATCAATTTTCAATTCTGATTAAAAGTTAACAATTCAGTAACCTTGTCTTTTCCCAAAGCCCATATAAATGTAGAAAGTCTGGGCCCTCTATCTTTGGCCAATAAAAGGTTATAGACATCCTTAAAGAAAGCTTTTTGAAATGGGGCATTTTCTTTTGGATCAAGTTCCGGATTTTTAGGAATACCATATACAAGCAATTCCAACTCTTTAACATCAATATCAGGTTTTTCATTTAGAGATTTAACCAAGAGTTTCACATAATTTTGTGATTTTTCATCCATATTATTCCAATATTCAAAATTTGGTGATTCCAAAAGCTTTATAACCTCAATTGAATTGTATTTCTCCAACCAAGCTTGAGCCTTTTTCAATCTGATCTCTATTGATTTTTCATCAAAATTTTGCCCCAACTTGTTAGAAATCTCTATAACTTTATCATTATTCCATTGCACAATTTGACCCAATGCAACAGCTTGCCTGAATGGTATAGGATTATTACTTTCAACCTTTTCTTGATTGAAACTCATTTCAAGTGCTGACCTTCTAAATCCTTCCAAATTAGAATCAAGATGATTTTTAATTTCTCTATCAAATTCATCATATTGTCTAATAATCTCACTATCAAAAGCTAAATCAAATCTTTGATTTGGAGATTTTCTAAGATAAAGCCACTTCAATAACTCGGCCTGATAAATTTCAAGCAACATCGCGGGTGATATAGCTTGACCTTTCGACCCGGACATTTTCCCAGGCATACCTTGAATTCCTATAAACTGGTATCCTGCAAACACAGGAGCTTTTTTCCCTATAATCATTTCTGAAATTTCTGCTGAAGTGTCATAACTCCCACCAGGTGAAGCATGATCCGCACCCCCCGGCTCAAAATGTACTTGTTCATAATTCCATCTCATGGGCCAATCCACTTTCCATTGCAGTTTATATTGAAAGTCCTTTCGCAAATCAATTTCCTCTTCTTTTCCCGTTTTCTTGCATCTATAAGTAATTTTAGCATCCTCATCATAATTAATTATTTCAGTTATATCTGTGCCATTAAATGATGAATAAACACCGATTGGATAATAGTTTTCAATATACTCTGCTTCATCAATCCCCTTCTCTGACTTTGCCTTATCAGACATATAACTTAAAAGCACACGTGCAATTTCTTTACGTTTTTTCATCAAATCAACAATACTTTCAGCATATTCACCCTTTGTATATTTTTCAGTTTGATCTTTGAATTCCATCTCAATTCCAAGCTCTTTCATCGAAGCTTCAAACACTTTTTGAAAATGCTCGGCATATGAAGCGGCACCATCCTCAACAGGAGATGGAACAGCTGTATATGGCATACCTATATATTTTTCAAATTTTTCAGGAATACCAACGGGCACTTTTCTAAATCTGTCATAATTATCCCAAGAAAAAATAATTCTTACATTTTTTCCTAGTTTTTTAAGCCCAAAATAAACTCCAACACAAGTCATCACATCACGAAAATTTCCAAAATGCACTACACCAGAGGGACTTATCCCAGCGGCACAAGTGTAAATTTCTTCATCAGGAAATCTTTCAATAACTTTTTCAGCTATTGCCATACCCCAATGATTTTTAGAAATATCAAGATTATTAAAATTTATTCTTCCATTTTCCATAAACACAAAATTTATTTAACTCCTTAACTTTATAAAGCAAATAAGGTTTAATTTCTAGATAATATTTACACGAAATAAACGAATCAACCAGAGTTATTTGCTGAAAAATTTAAAAATCAAAATTACAATCTGAATGCAAAAATACAAGTGAAAAACTTGAACCTAGCAAAGTTGATCATTTCAAAAACAGAATTTATCTAAAAATAAGCTCAAACAGAAAAACCTATCCCTGGTCGTTATAAATCTAAGTTTGACAAATTTGACAATAATAAGTTCCGCGACCAGCAACACGAATCTTTAAAATCTCTGATCTGCATATTCTGCATTCCTCTCCTTTTCTACCATATACCATCAAGTAATCTTGATTTCTTCCAGATTGCCCTTTTGAGTTCACAAAATCCGAAATACTGGTCCCCAAATTATCAATCCCCTGCTGCAGACAAGATAAAATTGCAGCATGCAGTCTCACAATATCGGCACGCTTCAATTTTTCTGTTCGCATTTCTGGCCGAAGCCCTGCATCAAAACAAATCTCATCAGCATAAATATT
>WJLA01000111.1 GCA_014728765.1 Candidatus Peregrinibacteria bacterium | reverse complement strand
TAATAGAATTTTGCGGTTTGAATTCGCCATCCGGATAACCTTCCACTATTCCTTCGTTCTTCAAATAGTCAATTGCCCGGGAATTTATATGGGTACTTTTCACATCCGGAAAAATATTTGTATCACTTTGAGAAAAGACCAAGTGCGGAAAAAGCGTCAGAATAGCAATTGGAATTATAAAATTTTTTGTTTTCATGTGCTTTAGTTAATGAATTTCAATTACTTTAACTTAAGTGGACATGAAATATTACAAAATTGACTTGCTAAAACAAACTAAACTGCTCTGTTTCCGGGCTTGTCTGTTGAGGTTGTTTCACCTTCATGAAGCCAACTTCCAGCAGTTTTTCAATGCATTTGCCGGTTGCTTCCACATCTTTGATCGCATTATGAGCATTGTCGAAATGAATTCCAAACAAAAACTGATGTAATTCCATCAACTTTGGCGATTTATAGTTTCCATTTCTACCTGGAAGTTTACAAAGGGATTTTGTTTCTTTCATCGTATCATATAGCTCTGTAGGTAGATAATGGTTATCTAGTCCAGATCTTTTGAATTCCGCATCCAAAATTGTTTTATCAAATTCCAAATTATGGGCGACTGCCATATCAGCATTTTTGAATAAATCATAAATTTCTTGAGATTTTTCTACAAAAGAAGGCATTTTTTCCACCATTTGATCTGTAATTCCATGGATTTGAGTGCAATTCTCAGGAATTTTAACCGGTGACTTGATTAATTGGTTAAACCTTCCAATTTCCTTGAATGCTTTATTGCTTTGATCATATTCATATGTAATTGCCGCAAATTGAACAATGTATGGTTGATCTTCAACTCTTCCTGAAGTAGCCGGCATTCCGGTTGTCTCAGTGTCAAATACAATTATTTTCATAATTTCTTATTTATTTTTCTATTTCTAATCAAAACTATTGCTGTGACTGTAATACTAATAACATGATATATCCAAGCTAAAAACCATTTTTTAAAAGAATTTATATTTTTTTTAATTGGAGGCACGGATTTTATCAAAACATTAAGCTTGAATAATCGTGCTCCAAGTGGCATATCAGTTATAGGAAAATTACCTATCATTGCTGTTTTTTCAGGATTGATTTGATATTCATTTATTACCTGCATAAAAGCCGCTCTAGAAGGTTTGGGCTTGTCTGTCACAGCATATTTAAATGGCGTATCTCTAAAAAACCGTTGCCTTTCGATGTCCAAATTATTACTGAAAAGCAATACTTTGAAATCAAGTTTTAAATATTCGCTTAACCTGTTCAAATCTTCTTGATGTAATCGAGCGTAAGGAGTGATCAGTGTTCCATCAATATCAAATATTATTGTGTTAATATCAGGATATTTTTGTCTTATTGCTTGCGGTAGTGGAACAGTCTGTAAGTAATGTGTAAAAATAAAAGGTCTTTCGCCAAATATAATACCTAACAAACTCTTAAATTTGTCGATTGTGAGATGTTCTTTATTCATTAACAATTGATGGATGAGCCAAGACTGTGTTTTTGCGCTTTAAATCTATATTTATATGGTGCCAAGGGGCAGAATCGAACTGCCGACGCAAGGATTTTCAGTCCTTCGCTCTACCACTGAGCTACCCTGGCTTGGGTCTTCTTTCTATTGTGCTTTTGCTTTGAGCTCAAGCGGACTACGGAAGATTACTCAAGGCCAGGTAAATTTAGCTTAATCTTTTAATAATTTCAACCAAAAATTTTATTAATTAGTGCATAATCAAGAATAGTGGAACTATTTTTGTGATATGGCCCTATCACTCATCAATGTCGGCGAAATTACGCTTGATTGAAAGTATTTAATGGTTGCTTAAAAGATTAGTTTCAGACATCAAAAGTATTACAATTATCACTTTCCAATTGTGCGAAGTAGATAATATAAGATTTGTTTATAAATATAATAATTTTAGTATATTTGACTTTTTATTTTTTTTGTTGTATTATATATTGATTTGATCATTTAAATATTAATAAATTTTGGGAAAAGGTTGCCTTTGAGTTGTGCATTCGTCCAAAGTTGGGACTGCCAATCTACAAGGGCAACCTCTTCCCTGAATTATGTATGAAAAATCCAATTTTTAGGCTTGGTCGCCCTAAATAAACATAATGTCAGGGATTTTTATATTTGTAATTCGTTATTTAGCTTTAACATGTTTTCTATTTTTGTACACTCTTTTTGGCTTATAATAACTAACCGGACTTAATTTTTGGTCCGAAATATGTTATTATTTTAAGATTTCAAAATAAAAATAAACAAAAAAAATCATGTTTAATGACGAAAAAAATCAAAACAATAACCAAGAGTTTTATAACATTGACGAAAATCAAACAGAGATGTTTGACCAAAATGGAAGAACTGAAGAGGCGACTGAAATCCATATTGAACATTTGGATGAAAAGCTCAATGAAGATAATATTGGTGATAATATGAATTCTGAGCATGATTCAGAAGAGGAAATCCCGAGATTTACCAAATTTAAAGTTTTAGCAGCTATCGGAATTCTGGCTGTTGCAGGATATTTGGCTTATTGGGTACAAGAGCCTGTTGATATAAAAGCTGATTTGTTGGCTCAAGCTGAAACAGAAATGCTTGATGAAGAGATGAGTTCAGAAGCTGAAGTTGAAGGAGAAATAGTTGATGTTGATTTATCGCTATTCGGTTTTCAGCCGGGTGTACTGACAATTGAACCGGGAACAACTGTTAGGTGGACCAATACTTCATCTGAAACTCAAACTATTATAGGAGACGGAACTGATGAAACAAGCTTTTCCAGTCCTTCTTTGGAAAGTGGAGATGAATTCTCATACACATTCGATAATGAAGCTACTTTTGAATACTATTCAACATATAATCCGGCTAGAAAGGCACAAATTATTGTTGGAAGCGGCGAAGTTGAAGAAACTGCTCCAGAAAATGAAATAAATGACGAAGCAGAAGCTGCCAGTGTACTTGAAGAAACTGTTGAAGAGAATAACGATGTAACACCGGAAGAGCTTTTTGGAAGTGCAGAAGAGACAATTGAACAAACTGAGGAAGAATCTCCTGCCGATAATGTTAACACAGCCCCTGACACTGTTAACGAAATTATCCAAGCAATTGAACAAACAGAGCCAAATGTGATTGCTGAATCGGAAATGACAGAAACAACAAATATTGAAGAAGAACAAGAAAATGAAAATTTTTCTGAAGAAGAACTTGCCACAGCTGTTCTAGAAGAGTCGACAACTGCTACCCATGCTTCAGCCAAAGAAGAAATAACCAAAACAGGTCCGGCAGAAATGATGTATCTGTTAGGTTTTGGAGCTATTCTCTATTTTAACAGAAGAAAACTAGGTTTAACTAAATAAATTTGCAGATAAAATCCATGGAGAGAACCACCTGAATGAGGTGGTTTTTTCTTTTGATGATATAATCATTCTGAATTATATTAATTACAGGAATAATCTAGTATTTATGGAATCTATAGGAAATTTTTTGGCGGGCTTGATTATTAATGTTGGAGGTTTTGCCAGCGATTTTTGGCAAAATCTGGCATATTCGAATGTGTCAATCTGGATGGTATTATTGGATATTCTATTGGTTTCCATGATTATATATTATTTATTTTCTCTTCTAAAAGGTTCCAGATCAATCAGTATTTTGCTCGGATTAATATTTATCTTGATAGTTTTCAGTATTAGCAAGGCTTTAAATTTGCTAACCTTGGGCTGGCTTTTGGATAGAGCTTTAACCGTGCTTCTTGTAGCTATACCGGTAATATTTCAGCCTGAACTTAGAATGACTCTTGAAAAATTGGGGAACAGACCTTTTTTTAACTTTTCAAAAACTGCCAGGGTTGATTATCTGATTAATGAATTGGTTGAAACGACCGATTATCTCTCCAAATATAAGATTGGAGCATTGATAGTTATAAAGAATGTGACACCTCTAAAAGAATATATTGAAACAGGAACTGTGCTTAATGCTGACATTTCAAAGCATCTTTTAATATCGATATTTCAAAATAAAAGTCCGCTACACGATGGTGCTGTGATCATAGAAAATGATAAAATAGTGTCGGCGGGATCAACTCTACCAACGACATTCACCGACAAAAACAAAGCTTATGGGACCAGGCATAAAGCAGCTATAGCACTTTCAGAGCAGACAGACGCTTATGTTATTGTTATTTCCGAAGAAAGAGGGTTTATCAGTTTTGCCAAGGATGGAAAATTGGAATACAACTTAGATTTGGCAACACTACAATATAATTTAAATTATTTGTTAAAGCCTAAGAATAATGAAAATATTTCAAAATCTGGAGCTTAAATTATTGGCTTTAATTTCAGCTATCATGCTGTGGTTGTTCGTGGTGGGAGTTGAAAATTATGTTACTGTTTTTCCGGAACCGATTGAGCCTGAAATAACAGGCCTTGATGAAAATTTAGCCTTAATGAGTTCTCCCGCAAGGATAAAAATAAGATATTCAACAGATTCCGAGACGCTATTGAATAAAAATGATTTTATTGTTACTGCCGATGCAACCGGTCTTTCAGCAGGTGAATATCAAGTCCCTGTAAAAGTTGACAGTAATAATTCGGAAGTGAATATTATTTCTTATGATCCAGAAACTATCACTATGAAATTAAGTGATTTGTCAAAAAAAGAAGTGCCCATTGAATTAAAAATCAGTGGTGAAACAGCAGAAGGATTTGAGATAACCAAGACGAAACTAAGTCAAAATCATGTCACAGTGAGCGGACATAGCGATAGCTTGTCTGAAATAGAAAGCATTAATATCCCCTATCAAATCAATGATAATGCCAACTCTACAATAACCGATGAGTATTTTCTGAAGACTGATAAGCAAGGGGTTAACATAGAGCCTCAAAGTGTTATGATTGAGATTTCAATTGAGCCTGTTGAAAGCCAATCTGAACCCGATTCTTTGCAGCGTAAGACGGTTATGGCAGACATTGAAATTCCTCAGACCGCTGAATTCAGACCGAGTGAACTACTTCCAAACAGTGTGCTTGTTACAATTGAAGGGAATCAAAATGACTTGGAACAGATTGATAATGAATCATTAACAGTAAGTTTTGATACAAATTTAGTCGAAAATGGCATTTATGAATTAAAATCAGCTGACATTTTGTTGCCAGCCGATTTAAATTTAAATATTGTAGATTTCAGCCCTGAAAATATCAGAGTGAGATTTTGATTTATTTTCTTTCCAGAGCATATTTTCTTCCTGATGGTTCCACAATAATGTGTAAGTCAGGTTTTCCGGGTCTAGTTAGTTTAGTGTCGAAATATGCTTGATCAACTGCATCTTGAACATTTGGATCATTCATATATTGTGCAAGATCTTTAATTTCAAATTTACCGTAAATTGTTGTTGTTTTAGCAGTCATGTTCGGATCAGGCCAAGTAGGATTTTCAACAATAGTACCTTCTTTAATTTCAGTTTGATCCATTCTTGTTCCTTCTTTTTTTTCTACTCCACCTTCCAATTTTGTACTTAGTCCTTCTGCTTTTTGCGTCTCGAAACCTACAGGCAAATGTTCCTTTTTTAAGTCGTCGGGATTAGAGGGTTGAGTATCAGGTTTTTCTTCTCCTGTTGGCATGGGCTTTGATTCACCTAATCCGAAATAAATAAATCTATTTGGTTTAAACATATTTGTTTTTGTTAATTATAAATATTATCCTTTTGCTTGTCTGACTGAAATTCTTCTTTGTCCATCATCGTTCCTTGGACCCAAATGAACAATATATTCTCTACCGTTATGGGTGAATTTTCTGTCACCAACAGAATCATCACTGGCAAATCTTTTTTGCGCATCTTGTAAAGCCGCATCAACTCTTGCCTTTTGTTGAGCTTCAGTTTCCGCTCTTTCATATCTACCTTGTGTTGGCTGCTCCACTGTTGGGCCATCTACTTTCGGACCATCCAGTTTTGGAGCGAGTCCACTTAAATCTAATCTGAGATTGTTAGCTTTTGTAGCTTTTTGATCAGGTGATCTTTGATCTTCAACTTGACCTTCCGGCTTTTGAGCCTGTTGTTCAGGTTGTCTATCTGGAGCTTCTTGAAATAAAAATCTTTTTTCTAAAAACATAATTGATTTAGTTAAATAATCATATTATATTAACATATTATGATAATTATTTCAAATATATATTTTTAGTTGCAATCTGGT
>WJLA01000110.1 GCA_014728765.1 Candidatus Peregrinibacteria bacterium | reverse complement strand
TTTGGACATTATAGAAAATTTAAGAAAAGAAGTTCATGACTCCAATCATAAAAATAGGCAAGAAATGCTAAAACAACTGGATCTGGTAAATCAACAACTTAGCAAAGGAATGATTGAAAGCTCGAGAACAATTCAGTCCCAGTTTAAAAGCTCACAAGAAACTATTCAAGAAGTAACGAAAACATTAACGAAACTGCAAGAGACAAACAGCCAGGTAAAAGGCTTTGCTGACCAACTTCAATCACTTGAAGGTATACTAAAAAACCCAAAACAAAGAGGTATTCTAGGAGAATATTTTCTCGAAACACTATTAAGCAACACATTCACCCCGGATCAATATAAATTACAATATAAATTTCCAAGCGGAGATATTGTAGATGCGGCCATTTTTTATAAAGATAGAATTATACCCGTTGACTCAAAATTTTCCTTGGAAAAATATAACCAAATAATGGAAGAACAAGATAAAGAAAGAAGAGCAAGGTTGGAAAAAGAATTTAAAAGCGATGTCAAAAAACGAATTGATGAAACAAGTAAATACATCAGACCACAAGATAATACTACCGATTTTGCATTCATGTTTATTCCCGCAGAAGGTATTTTTTATAATTTATTGATCTACAAGCAAGGATCAGTCGAAGTGAACTCTACTGACCTGGTTGAATATGCATTCGGGAAAAAAGTGATAATAACTTCTCCTACTTCATTTTTTGCATATCTACAAACAGTTATGCAAGGAATGAGATCAGCTGAAATGGAAAAAAACGTTCAAGATGTCATTAAAAGAGTGGGAGATCTTGGCAGACATCTGAACAGTTATCAAAGCTATATGCAAAAGCTGGGAAATCACTTGGGAACAACTGTAAATATGTATACTCAGGCAAGTAATGAGTATTCAAAGATTGACAAAGATGTTGTTAAAATCACCAATGGTGAAAGCTCCATTAACCCAAAACTGGAAACTGTTGAAAAACCTGATCAAAGTTTATTTGCCAAATAAATTCAATATTTCTTCTTTTTGAATAACACCTTCTCTTAAGATCTTTGGTTTTTCTTCTGTGAAATCTACAATAGTTGATTCAAGACCATAATCACAATTACCCCCGTCCACTATTCCTGCAATATCCAATCCTTCCAGCTGTTCCTCAACTTGCATTACGGTTTTTGGACTTACTTTGCCGGAAATATTGGCCGAAGGCACAGCGATAGGCCTTCCCATTTTCATGATTATCTCCAATGTTTCTCTTTTTGACGGCATTCTTACGCCAACAGTTTCACCGCCGGCTGTTATTATATCATTTACTTTACTATTCTTTTTTAAAACTAATGAAACAGGACCGGGCCAGTATTTTTCTATTAATTTTAAGGCATCCAGAGGTACAATTTGAACAAACTCCTTCATCATTTTCAAATTGGCCACTTGAAGCATTACAGGCTTTTTCTTTTCTCTACCTTTTATCTCATATAATTTTTTTATTGCGTCTTCATCCAGAGCATCAGCTGCCAAACCATAGACAGTTTCCGTTGGAACAACCACCAGCTTTCCTAGTTTTAAAGCTTCAACTGCTTCATCAATTGATAATTTTTTCATATATATTTTAACTTGAAAAAATTTTAAACCTTTTCTAAATATTTATCAATAACTGGTAGGCGAGGAGGGAATCGAACCCTCACTCCTTGCGGAATGCGATTTTGAGTCGCACGCGTCTACCAATTCCGCCACCCGCCCTTGTGTGATGATTCTACGAATATGCTCTTCACAAGTCAATTGTTTTATTGTAATTTCCTTTTGAATTAATTTTTTCAATGAGCAAATTTTGCGATATAACCACAATTGAAGTGAAAGCTGGCAATGGTGGAGATGGATCTTCACATTTTAGAAGAGAAAAATTTGTGGACAGAGGTGGCCCGGACGGAGGTAATGGGGGAAGGGGAGGAGATGTATATTTCATTGCAGATTAAAATATAAATACTTTGATTGATTATCACACAAAAAAACATTTTCAAGCTAATAATGGGCATAATGGTGAGAAATCAAACAAAAACGGAGCTATGGGTGACGACATATATTTAAAGGTACCAGTAGGTACTGTTGTCACTGATTTAAATTCAGAAAACATTGTTGCCGATTTAAAAACACACTTGCAAACTCACCTTATAGCAAAAGGCGGAAAAGGTGGATTAGGTAATGCATATTTCAAAAGCTCAACAAATAGAGCCCCAACAATTGCTGAAAAAGGAGAAATTGGTGAAAAAAAAGTTCTTAAACTGGAACTTAAATTAGTTGCTGATCTTGGAATTATCGGCTTCCCATCTGTTGGAAAATCAACTTTAATATCAGTTATTTCTAATTCAAAGCCAAAAATTGCAGAATACCCTTTTACCACAATTATACCTAATCTGGGAGTAGTAGACATGCGCAAATTTGAAAGAAACTATGACTTTTCCTTTGTGGTGACGGATATTCCTGGAATAATTGAAGGTGCTCACATGGGAAAAGGATTAGGACATCAATTCTTAAAACACATCTCAAGAAATAATATTCTATTACATTTACTTGATCCGACAAGAGGTAACCTTAAAGCCGATTATGAAATAGTAAATTATGAGCTTAAAAAATTTGATAAAAATTTAGCTAATAAAGAACAAATTATTGCTATAAATAAAATTGATGCAATCGGAAAAGAAGCTCTTGAAAAAGAAATAAAAAATTTAATTAAAAAATACCCGGAACTTCAAAATAATATTCATCAAATATCTTCTGCAACCGGTCAAAACTTGAGAGAACTTATGCTTCATGTAGCTGAAAAGATTAAGCAAAACAAGGTGGTTGATTATAGCAATAATGTAAAAGAAGAAGATAATTCAATAGAAATTGTCAGACCAAGTTTAAAATCTCAATCAATTGTAAAATTTGTACGTAAAAAAACTCTATCAAATGGAAAAACTAAACGCATATGGGATATTAAAGGAGAAAGAATTGAACAGATTGTAAATATGACGGATATTGAATCATTTGAAGGAATCCAAAGAATCAATCACTATTTATCGAGATTGGGTATAAAAAAACAATTACAAAGAATGGGAGCTCATAGTGGAGATACATTAAGAGTCGCCAATAAAAAAATAACCTTTAAAGAATAATGAAAATTATCATCGGATTAGGTAATCCCGGAGCGGAATATTCTAACACCAGGCATAATATAGGCTTCAATATTATTGATAATTTTGCCAAGAAAAAACAGCTGGAATTTGTGTTCAAACCCTGGTTTAATTCGGAAATTGCTGAATATATCCATAATCAAGAAAAAATCATACTTTGCAAACCTTCAACCTTCATGAATAATTCGGGGGAAGCCGTTCTAAAACTAAAACAATTTTTTAAAATAGAAAATCAGGATATTTTAGTTATTTATGACGATATTGACTTAAAACTCGGCAAAATTAAGATATATCAAAAAGGTGGCGCCGGTACACATAATGGAATGAAATCAATTATTTCTAAAATTGGTTCCGAATTTCCAAGACTTAGATGTGGCATAGAAAGCAGAGGAGTATCATCACCTGAACAACAAGCAACCTCATCTTTTGTGCTGAGCAATTTCACCCCTGATGAGACTGAAATTGCTCTAAACTTAATTAATAAAGCTACAAAAGCATTGGAAAGTATACTTAAAAATGGATACGAAAAAACCATGAACGGCTACAATTAAATTTTCACTTGAATTTATCATATTTTTCAATTAAATTTACGTCGCTTATTTATTAAAATGCAAAACGAATGTTCGCAGTAGTAGAAATCGCAGGGAAACAATATAAAATCACTTCAAATAGCAAGATTCAAGTTGATTTATTGCCAGAAGAACCTGGAAAAACATATACCATCAATAAAGTTTTGTTAATTGGCGACGAACAAGACTCAAAGACTGAAATTGGTAAACCATACCTTGAAAAAGAGATTGAAGCCAAAGTGGTTGAGCACATGAAAGGTGAGAAGATAAGAGTATACAAAAAAAGAGCAAAAAAGAGATATGAAAAAACAATCGGACACAGACAAAAATACACAGTTTTGGAATTTGGTGATATCAAATAGATTTCAAGTACTCATTCAAATCAACCGATAGAGCAATTTCAAACTCTAGCGGTTTTTTTGTTACAGGGTGGTTAAATTTCAAATAATAGGCATGAAGAAATTGCCTGTTAAAACTGGATTTGGCCTTCTTGCTTCCATATTTTTGATCTCCAATAATTGAATGACCGATTGAGCTTAAGTGCACTCTAATTTGATGAGTCCTACCGGTAATTAAACTGATTTCCAATAAACTGCAGTGATTATAATTCTTAATCAATTTTACTTCAGTAATTGCTTCTTTTGAATTTATACCGTCAATGGACATTTTTTTACGATCATTCTTTGAACGACCAATGGGAGCTATAATTTTAAAACTTTCCTTCAAAACCATTCCCTCTACCAGAGCCAAATATTTCTTTGTAATTTGTTTATTTTTAAACATTTTTACTAGATTTTTGTGCGCCAATTCACCTTTTGCCACTATCACCATTCCTGATGTATCTTTATCTAATCTATGAACAATTCCCGGTCTCAGTGTTCCGTTTATGGGACTAAGATTTTCCTTTGTATGATTTAAAACTGCCGATACCAAATTAAAATCCACATGATTTCCCGCATCGTCAGGATGAACCACCAATCCTGCTGGCTTATCAACTATTAAAATATACTGATCTTCATAAATAATTTTTAGCGGAATATCTGTAGGATTGATATTTATCTTTTTAATCTCAGGATAGCTTACTTTTACAATATCGTTTAATCTACATAAGTAACTGGGTTTTTTATTTACACCGTTAACCTCAACCCTTTTTTCATTAAATAAATTCTTTAAATATGATCTTGTTATTTCTGGAACCGATTCAACAATAAAAATATCCAATCTCTTATCAATCATTTCTTCATTCACCCTATATAACTTGCTTGCTCCAAACATTAGGTTTTAATATTTTATGTTTTGGTATAGAATATCTTTGCATTTTTATTATATTAAATCAAAAAAAGGATTTTGAAAACCAAGGACATAACACAATTGGTATCGTTAAGAACATTACAAAAAATTCAAGATTTTTATACAACAGCACTTGGCTTTTCTTTATCTATTAGAAATTCTGAAGGTGAACAAATTATTAAACCGACATTTAACAGTAAACTTTGGGATTTTGTAACAAAACATCCTGAAATGGAAAAAAAATTGTCACAAAATCTTCTTGATGCTTATGAAAAATGTGAAAGAACAGGTCAAGTAATTATATTCGAAAGATGTCCGGATACATTGGCCTTTGTGGCTCCAATTAATTTTAATGGACATATTATTGCATTTTTTGTCGGGGGTATGGTAAGACAGGGAAATCCAAATCTTGACACCGCTTTATTACAAGCAGAAAATATGAATGTCAGCATTGACGAGTATTTGGATGCTTATTTAAATTTGCCATTGATTACATATAAAAAATTAGAAGCTGCCGGCAATTTGATTAAAGTTATCGGAAGTACAATTTCAAATCTGGAATTTGTTGGTTCAGAATTTAAACTTAAAAATATTGAAGTTAAGAAAAAAAACAAACAATTAAGCTATGAATTAAATAAAACCACTTACAGTTACAAATCAATTTTCGATAATGTCTTTGATGGTATCTATGTTTCCAATTTAGATGGTAGATTTATTGACATGAACATTGCTGGAGCAAGATTGCTAGGTTACAAAGACCCAAAAGATTTAATCGGCAAAGAAACTAAAAGTGTCTATGTTTATCCCGAAGATCGTGAAAGATATATCAAACAAGTTAAGTCTAAAGGCTACATTAAGAATTGGATTGCTCATATTAAAACACCGGCAGGCGAAGAAAAGTTTTTGGAAACAAATGCCACGGCAATCAAAGATAAAAATGGAAAAATTGATTTGATACAAGGTATATTTAGAGATATAAATCATCGACAACATAGAAATATTTAATGCACTTAAAAACCCCTTTATCCAAAGCAATTTCCACTACCAAACACCATTTGTCCAAACTTGAAAACCTTGGAATAGAAAATTTGGGAGATTTTTTGAGATATTTTCCCAGAACTTATAATGATCAATCCAATTTAAGAAAAATCATTGAAATCAGAACCGATGACATCAATGTAATAAAAGGCACACTTAGTCAAATTATTGAGATTAAAACAAAATATGGTAAAAAGCTTATTAAAGCCAAATTAACCGATGAGACGGGTTCTGTTGATATTGTTTGGTTTAATCAACAATACTTAAAACGTGTATTATATAATGGACAAAAAATAATCTTATCAGGAAGGGCAAAATTTGAACTTGGTAAAATTACTTTAATTAGCCCCGAATTTGAAGCATCTCAAAAAAAACAATTACATACTGCAAGAATTGTACCTGTTTATCATGAAACAGATGGTTTAAATTCCAAATGGATCAGAGAAAAAATAAACCCACTCTTAAAATACTCCAAAACACTTTTCACTGAATATCTTCCTGCAGAAATTTTAAAAAAAGAAAATTTAATGTCATACCATGAAGCTTTGATAGAGGTTCACTTCCCGAACTCTTTGGAAAAACTGGAAAAAGCAAAAAATAGATTGGCCTTTGATGAACTTTTCTTATTGCAATTGAAGGCCATACAAAAAAAGTGGCTATGGCAGCAAGTAGAGCCACAAAATCAAAAAATAATTGCAAATCATGAAATAACTACAAATTTCATTAACAATGAACTGCCTTTTGAATTAACAAATGCTCAAAAATCAGCACTAAATGAGATTATTGGTGATCTTGAAAAAAAGCATCCAATGTCAAGATTACTTCAAGGAGATGTAGGGTCGGGAAAAACAATAGTAGCTGGTCTAGCCATCATGAACACCATCCTAAACGGATATCAATCAGCATTGATGGCGCCCACAGAGATATTGGCAGAACAACATTACAAAACAATATTTAAACTCTTCAAAAATAAAAATTTTAATATTAAATTCTTATCAGGCAGCACAAAACAATCAGAAAAAAAAGAGCTGTATTCACAGATTGAAAACGGAACTGTAGATTTAATAATTGGAACTCATGCTTTAATTCAACAGGGAGTAAAGTTTAATAATCTCGGTTTAGCTGTTATAGATGAACAACATCGTTTTGGAGTAGAACAAAGGAGTAAGTTAAAAGAACAACAAAATCCAAATTTGTTAAGTATGACTGCAACACCTATACCAAGAACATTGGCAATGACAGTTTATGGCGATCAAGATCTTTCCATAATTGACGAAATGCCAAAAGGCAGAATACCCATTATCACTCGTATTATTCCAGAAAAAAAACGCAAGGATGCCTATAATTGGATTAAAGACAGAATAAAAAAGGGGAGACAGGCTTTTGTAATTTGTCCTCTTGTCGACGAGTCCGACACTCTTGAATTAAAATCAGTAGTGTCAGAATATGAATATTTACAAAATGAAATATTTCCGGAATTAAAATTGACTTTTATTCATGGAAAATTAAAAGCACAAGAAAAAGAAAAAATCATGACTGATTTTAAAGATCATAAATATGATTTATTAGTTTCAACATCTGTAATTGAAGTAGGAATAGATATTCCGAACGCGTCAATTATTTTAATAGAAGGAGCAGAAAGATTCGGACTATCTCAATTACATCAATTCAGAGGTAGAGTGGGAAGAGGAGAACATCAATCATATTGCTTTTTGTTTATGCAAAATTATTCGCAAACAGCAATACAAAGGCTAAAAGCAATGGTTGATCATACAAGTGGTTTTAAACTCTCTGAAATAGATCTTGAATTAAGAGGTTCAGGGCATATTTATGGGATACGTCAATCAGGCATACCTGATCTTAAAATGGCAAGTTTATCCGACTCAAAAACAATTACTACGGCCAGAAAGCATGCAGAAAATTTAATTGAAAATGATCCTTATTTAAAAAATTATCCAAAACTGGCTGAAAAAATTTCCGAGCTGGAAAAAATGTACATAAAAGATTAGTTTTTAGCTACTAATAAAGCAATAATCAAAACTAACGTTTTTAAGCGATTATTTTATTTTTATGACATATATCTCAATAAATTATAAAAATTCAAATAAAATAATACAAAATTCATGATAAGTATTAATTTTGATATACAAATTATTATCGTAAATAATATTAAACATTGAGTAATTTGATCTGAAAAATGGGAAGTAAAATAAGCACTGAGATTATAGCAATATGTGCTTAAACAATATTAATGAAATATTAAATTGAAACATATTACGCACAAGATACATTGTGCAAAATAATATTAATTGTCAATAATGATTAAATAAGCTTTCCTCCTTCAAAATTACCATAATTTGATTTATACCCAATAGATTTAACAAACTCTTCCAAATTAATTTTTCTTGCTTCTTGATCATTCAATGATAATAATTTGTTTCTTACTTTTGGAGCATTTTCTTCTATATCCAAAATAGAGCTGATAAGCGAGATTCTACTTTGAATACCTTTTAAGTTGCCATATTCCCCTTTTGAATCGGTAGATAAATTTGAATTGTTTGTTAAAATAAGCATTAATCTTTTATATGGCAACATATAGTTTTTTTCGTTGATTTTTACTGAATCAATACCTCTTGGAAAAAATAATCTATCAGCAATATCAACCATTTGAGAATCTTTTAAAAAAGTATTAATGTCAGGACCTGTATAGTCACGACCTTTCATTATTTCCCAATTCATAACTCTGTCCAAATAAACTGTCATCAATTTTTTACCTAAATTATCAGGATCCACCACAGCTGTCTCCCTGTCTTGATAAGGATCTTCAAAAACATATTTTTTCTTTCTTTCGCCTTTTTCATCTTCAACAAATTCAATTCTCATACTTGTTTTCCAGCCACCTCTATAATTTACAGTATATCTACCATTACC
>WJLA01000109.1 GCA_014728765.1 Candidatus Peregrinibacteria bacterium | reverse complement strand
CTTCCGGAATGTGTTGCACAGCCAATGAAAAATTATCCAATGTTGGCAAGATTTCTTGAATCAACTTGGAATTGGCAAATTTGGCGAATTGATTTTTTTCTTCTTCAACTCGTTTTTTATAATTTTGTAAATCAGCCAAAGCTTGTTGACTGATGCGTGTTAATTCAGCCAATTTTGTCTTGCTTTCTTCCAGTTCTTGTTGAAGAATTTTCAAATCATCTGAACCATTTTGTCCATCCCCATCATCTTTTTTTTGATCGTCTTGAGGGGTTGCGCTGTCAAAATGATTGTCATCTTTTTTTTGATCTTCATCGTGTGAAGTTGAATCCCAATTGTTTGTCATATGCTATTAGATTAATTCTGTTATTTTTTCAAGGACAGCTTTGTTGAAGCTGTAGCGACATCTTGTTGGTGCCAAAATGCCAATGATACTCTCATGATTTAAATATCTGACTTTTGTTACCATCAGAGTACAACTTTGAATTTCAGGAATAATGTTTTCGTGCCCGATATAAAACTTGATACTTTCATCAATTTCCAGATTATTAAGCAAACTAAGGAATCCGTCATTTCTTTCAAAAACTTCGATTACTTGACTGGCGCGAGTTGCATCGGTGATAAATTCCGGTTGTCTGATGATATTTGAAAGACCGATATAAAAAGTTCTTTCACTGCCGGGGACAGTCGCAAAGCTGGCATTTTCCGTTACATGAGCAAGCAGAGAAACCATATCGTATATTTTTTGTTTGGCTTTGTGCGTAACAAGTTCTTTTTGAGCTTTTTGAATTGCTTTTTCCGCTTCTTTGATAACAGCCAGATCTGTTTTTAATTCATCTACAAACAATCTGTAGCCAAGATCTGTCGGAACTCTGCCCGAAGAGGTGTGAGGTTGATAAATCAAGCCTTCTTTTTCAAGTTGAGCCATGTCATTTCTAATAGTTGCAGGACTGACATTGAAATTATAACTGACCAAGATAGTGTTTGAACCTACCGGTTCAGCGGTGTTCACGAAATGCTTGATGATTGCTTTTAATACTTTTAGTCTTCTGTCTAACGTCATAAATTTTATTTAGCAGTGTCCAGTTTATAGTGCTAATTAAATTTTGGCAATACCTACTCGATTAATTTTTTTTGAAGATGATATGTTGATGCATTATATTTCATGATTATTCAGTCTAATAATAATAGATGAATAATTCCGATTTGAAAAAAATCAAGTTGCTCTTTAATTCGTTTTAAAATTATTGAGTTCATCAATAAATTGTCGCATATCTTTCAAAAGGATTGCATGTGGATTGTTTCTGATCACCATTCCATCGAGAAACATTAGGCTTTTAATGATGGAAAACATACCTTTTTCAAAATCCATTCCTTTCAAAACGCCAAGTTTAATGGTTTGCATCATTTTTTTGGTCAGACTTATTTCTGAAACCGTAGTGTTGTCAAAGTCTTGATAAAGTTTAATGAATTCCAATTGAAAATTATCAAAATCTTTACCTTTAATTTGTTTTTCCGCCATTTGATTGAGCCAATAGGCGGCGTTTTTGTAATCATATTGACTTAAATAATCAAAAAATTTGAAAAGTCCTTTGGATATTTTTTCTGAAACCTCGCCAATAGCACCCGTATCAACAAAGTATATTTTTCCATTGTAATGAATTAAATTTCCCGGATGTAAGTCGCCATGAAAGGTTCCGATGTTGAAAATGAAAAAACCATGAATGTGAAATAAATCCAACAATTCTTGATAATCGAGTTCAGTTTCCAGAATTTCATCAAATGTTTTTCCATCAACATGCTCCATCACTAAGATGTCTTCTGAAGATATTTCTTCATAGATTTTAGGGAAAGCCAATTTGCTCAAATCGTATTTATCTTTGTTTTCTTGATAAATTTTTTGAAGTCGATTGTGCCCTTTGATTTCATTTTTCAGATTTAGTTCTTGAAGTGTGTATTGTTCAATATGTTCCAGAATTCCTATCGGATCAAATACACTACGAAGTTTAGGATAGATTTTGATGGCCAAATTTACAAATTTTTTTACAGATTTTACATCTTTTTTGAATTGTTTTTTAAATTTGTTTTTTACCACTTTTATTACCACTCTTTCTCCAGATTTAAGAGTAGCCAAATGAACTTGACCGATTGAGGCGGATGCCAGCGGTTTTTCTTTAATGTTTTTGAAGTGACTGTGATCAATTTTTGAAAGAACTTGTTCACTCTCAATAGGAATGGTGGCTCGATACAATTCTGAAAGCTTTTGACATTTTTCCAGAGGTAAAAAATCAAGTCTAAGCGCATGAACTTGTCCTATTTTAACTGCAAGAAGCCCCATTTTTTGAATCAAATTCAAATTGACTTTGCCAGGTCCGTAAATCATCCAAATCAATCGAATAAAATTGAACCAATTCATAGGCGAATTTGTTTATTAAAAGTATCATATTTTATCCCATAATGATTTGAAATCAAATTCGAAGTAATTCTTCCGGATTCATAAATAGTGGGTAGACCTGATCCGGGATGAGTGCCACCGCCAACAAGGTAACAGTTTTCAAATTCTTCAAACTTGTTGCGAGGTCTGAGGTATAGCATTTGATCAAGTGTATGCGCCAGATTGAAGGTGGCTCCTATAAATACGTTATAATCTTGTTGCCATTCTTTTGGTGTGATTATTTTTTCAACTTCTATATTTTCTCTAATTTTTTCCATTCCGAGTTTTTTCTCAATCAAATCAATTGTGGTATTTCTAAACTCATCTTTTAAACTATCCCAATCCAAATCACTTTTATTGTTTGGTACGGGCACTAAAACATAGAGTGAAGAATTACCGGAAGGTGCCAGGG
>WJLA01000108.1 GCA_014728765.1 Candidatus Peregrinibacteria bacterium | reverse complement strand
TGTTTCAAAAGATTGACCAAAACAATCTTCAAAAACTTTATTAACAGTAATTTGTCCGGCACCCAAATCTTCCAATAAATTTTTTCGCTCAGATATTGTTAATACTTTCCCATGATAAGTACGTAAAAAAGACAAACTCTCATCCAAAAGCGGCATGTTTAATTCCTTCAATAATTTGTTTAATAACTGCTTTCCTGTCTCCAATAAATTTTCTTCATCCAAACTTCTAAAATAATTTTGAATTCTGTTTTTTGCATGCTTCGTCTTCACAAAACTCAACCAACTCAATTTTGGAGATAGCTTGTTATCAGTCAATATTTCAACAGTATCACCGTTTTGCAATTCATAATCCAAAGATTTTGCAACACCATTAACTTTTGCCAAAAAACAAGTATGACCAATTTCAGGATCCAAAGCATAAGCAAAATCAACACAAGTAGCTCCTTTAGGTAAATCTTTAACCAAACTATCTTTGGTAACAACAAAAATTCTGTCAGGATATAAATCCATTTTCAATGAAGCGGATCTGGAATGATCGACATCCAAATGTTGTCGCAAACTGTTAAGCAATTCAAAAAATGTTTTGTCCAGATTTTCTTTGCCTCCTTTTGCATCTTTATATAGCCAGTGAGCAGCCATACCAAGTTCCGCAAAATTATGCATTCTATCTGTTCTTATTTGAATTTCTGTAGGTTTAGACAAATCTCTGGAATTCAAACCCAATAACGCAGTATGAAGGCTTTGATAACCATTTTTTTTAGGATTAGCTACATAGTCTTTAAATCTATCAGTCAAACTTTCATACTTTGAATGCAAAAAACTCAGTATCGCGTATATTTTCTCAATATCATCTCTAGTGTCATAATCCAAACTTGAAGTTTGTAAAATTACGCGCATTGCATAAATGTCATATATTTTATCTAAAGTCCTGGTTTTTTTCTTTAATTTTTTATAAATACTGAAAACACTTTTAATTCTACCCTTCACCTCAACATTGAATCCGGCATTCAACAATGTGCTTTCCAACTCTTTTCTAACCTCTTCCATGCTAGCTTTTGACCTGCTCAAATAATCATTAATATCTTTTTTTAGCTGATGATACTCATTTGGATGTACATACTTAAAAGCCAAATCTTCTAATTTCAAGGTGATTTCATACAATCCCAATTGTGAAGCTATTGGAACGTAAACATCTAAAATTTCTTTTGCATTGGCCTTTTGTTTTTCTTCAGATTTAAATTCCAAAGTTTCCAAATTATCTATTCTATCAATCAGTCTTATTAATATAACCCTTAAATCAACAGCCAATGCTAAAAACAACTTCTTGATTACATTAGTGTCAGTATTTGAATATCTTGCTTTGATTGAATTTATTTTTCCCAAACTCTCAACCATCTCCATCACATTCTTTCCAAACAACTTCTTTATTTGTTTTAAGTCACATCTTGGAGAATAACATGCACTGATCAAAACTGACGTAACAAGCATGTCCAAATCCGGATTTAATGGCAAAATTTTATCAACAGTAATTCGTAATGATCTTTTTAAATAAGATTCTCCCGAATATCGATACAATTGTTCATACAAATATGCAGCATGGTCCTTTAATGAAGTAAATAGTTTTTCATTTCCTTCAAAAAAAGGTTTTAGCCTCTCAAAATATTTTCTCTCTTCTGCCAGCATATATTAAAGCAAAATCTCACCTTGACTATACTCCGCCAATTAGCTTTTGCAAATGTTTTTATCACTCTTCATCCCCTATCACCAGATCAACATTCGCCCCCGGAATATTTACAACGCGAATTCCCTCTACCAAAGCATCAAAATTGGTTTCAAGAGCACGAATTCTCACCTGCAATTTCAATAAAATATCTTCATAATATTCCAACAACTTCTGCAAAGCGCTAACTTTTGCTTTTAATTCATTTTGTTTTTGTGTCACTTCTACAAAAGAGTTTAACAACAAGTTAGCCTTCTCGCCTTCCAAATTTTCCAAAGCAATAAAGAAATCCTGTTCAAATCTCTGTTTATCGGGAGCCAAGCTGTTCAAAGAAATTGTCAAATCGTCCACTTCTGTATTCATTTGTTTTCTGAAAGTATTTCCTTGAGTAAAAATAGCTTTAGACTGGTCAATAAACTCAATAAGTTTATCTTCTCTATCTACAGATTGATTCAATAAATCATAAATATCAACAGTATAAATATTCCTAATTTGTCTAAGATAATTGGTATATTCTATGAATTTATTTTCAGCCTCTATTTGATCAAGCAATAAGCCATAATAAACAGCTGTTGTCAATCCCGTTTGTTGAATACGTATCGGATCCTGCAATTTACCAAAATATATAACATTTCTAAATATTACAGCCACGATATCTTCTGAATCGCCAGCATTTTTACCAAAAATTATTGCCGTTTCAATTATGGGAAAATCCTTCAAATCAAACTCCAAACTCTCTTCTATTTCAGGTTCTTCCTCAGACTGCTCAACTTGAAAATTAAACAATCCAATTATCCTATCATAGAGTTTTAAAGAGGATCCAAGCCAAAAGGCACCTATAATCAATATTATTACAATGATATAAGCAACAACTTTCTTTAATACTTCAAAAAACTTTCCATAAACCTCCTTATTCAAATCAATAGATTCATTATCATTATCTTCTTGTTCTGATCCAGATTTTTGTCCTGACAATTTATCAAATATTCTTCCCAAAAATCCTTGTTTAGCCGGCATGACATCCAATTCCTCCGTTTCCAAATTTTCAGAAATTTCCTTAGCCTTGATCAAATCTTCTTCTTTGGTTTGATCTTCGGAATTGGAAGAAATTTCTTCATTTTGTGCCTTGGAACTCTGCTCTTTTGGATGAATTAAATCTTCTCTTGCATAAGTTTCTTCATTCTCTGAAGGGGTATATACTGACTCTTCTTCAATTTCTGTTTTTGAATCATTCTCCTCTACAAGATTGACTTCTTGATCCATAGAATCAAAATCAATAGGAACACTGGACTCGGACTCAGACTCTGAACCCGTTTCGGAATCTGATTCAGTATCAGTTGTTTCATTATCATTAAAATAATCATCAAGACCCAAATCATCGGCAACTTCTGGATCTTCGTAATCAGGGTTATGATAGATGGAATCGGAAACATTTTCATTATGTTCTATTTGTGAATTTGAATCTATATTTGAATCTTTATCGGAATCTTTTTTTTCACTGTCATCGGAAAAAATTGGTGACTCTTCAGTTAACTTTTGAAAATCGACATTACCTTGATCATCAATAGCTTGATCTTCTTCATCGACACTAATAAAAGGAACATCTTGTCCCTCGGTCAATTGATCCGAAGAAGAACTATCTGTTTCTTGTTTTTTTAAATTTTCATCTTCAACATTTTTCGCATCTTGTTCATTTTTTTCAGGAATAATCACTTCATTTGACAAACTCTCCACTCCAGTAGATTTATCTTTGAGCTTTTCTTGTTTTTTCTCTTCAGCTTTCTTCTTTCTACGCTTTTTTCTTCTTTCTTTTTCGCGTTCAATTTGCCGAGCAGATTTTTTCTTTTTCGGCTTTATATCTTGTTGATCAGATGATTGAGCAGAGTTATTCGGCTTGGTGTACTCTATTTGTTGACTCTTATCATCATTTTGCTGATCATGCTGATTGTTGTTTTGATTGTCCTCCGCTTTAGGCATAAAATATAGTATTTTCCCTTAATTATATCACAAAAACCATCATTTTGCCTAGATTTATTATTAATGTTACAATAATTACTCTTAAAAATTAAAATGACTAATTCCAAACAAAAACAAAACAAAAAAAAGCTTAGTGATCAGACTATGTCCAACGACAGTCAAAAACAACCTGACGAGCATTATCATATTAGAAAATTACTGGAAAGCTATCTCAACTGAAAAAAGGTCCTGAAAGAACCCTTTTATTTTTTTATTCTAAATTACTAATCTTCAGATTTTGGAGTGTTTTCTTCTTTGTTTGATTCTTCTCCACCCTCAGCTTTTAACTCTTCCGGCACTTCTGCATCAGTTTCTTCATATTCTTTAGAAGCGGACACAGAAACTAATACTTCTTCTGGATCATCCAATATTTGCACTTTATCCCCCAAATTCAAATCTTTCACATGGAAACTGTCACCAATATTTTCAAGAACTGAAATATCAATTGTTAATTCATGAGGAATATCTCCGGGTAGACATCTTACTTCGATTTCATCTTTAACCACATTAAGCACCGCATCAAAGTTTTTAACGGCATTTGAAACACCTTCAACCTCAATCGGAACTGTGGCATCAACTTTTTCCGTCATGTTCACTTTCAACAGATCAACGTGATCAAATGAATTATCCAGTGGATTATAATTAACTTCATGAACCAAAACAGGTATAGTATCTCCATCAACCTTCAAATTGAAAACTTGAGTCGTGCTTACTTCTCTAAAAGTTCTTCTGAAATCCTGATAATCCATCATAATAGAAATTGGATCAATTCCTTGCCCATAACAAACAGCGGGAATTTTTTTATCATTTCTCAAATCTTTTGCTTTTTTCGATAAATCTCGAACTTGAGCGTCTAAAACTTGCATAGCCATAGCTTTTTTTATACATAATACAAATGCGGGCAAAGTCTAGCCTAAAATATTTTGCTTTGCAACATATTTTATTGACGTTTAAAAAAGCCTTACTTACAATGATTTCATATTCAATAACCAAGAATCAATATGATGGATCAAATGAAAAAAATGATGCAATTGCAGAAAAAAGCGAAAGAAATTCAAAACAAATTGGGAAATACCCATATCGAAGCCGATGAAGATAACGTAACAGTCATCGTAAATGGTAAACAAGAAGTTGTAGACGTGAAAATAGATGGCAAATCAAATCCAGCTATTGTTAAAGCCTTCAATAAAGCACTAAAAAAATCACAAGAAATTGCCGCAACGGAAATGAAAGATGTTATGGGTGATTTGGGTCTTGGCGGAATGGAGGGAGGAATGGACAGTCTACCCGGCATGAAATAGAATGAAAAGAAAATACAGCAACAAAAAATTAAAATTATTCAAGCTAGTCTTGGGTCTACTGGGACTAGTTTTGATATTTGCAATCTATAGCATAAATCAATATCAAATCAAATTACACACTCCTGTTGATAAAAACAGTAATAAGGAAGTTATTCTGACAATCAACAAAGGTGACCAAACCTGGGAAATTGCCAATGAATTAAACAAAAATGATTTAATTCAGGACGAAATGACCTTTAAAATCTATACCAGATTAAACAATATAGACAAAAACATTAAAACGGGTAGATTTGCATTAAATAAAAGTATGACTATCCCTGAAATAGTTGATGTAATAACTTCCGATAATCAAAAAGAATTGATAGTCACTATTCCAGAAGGATCTACTGTTTATGAAATTGATCAAATCCTATCAGATCAAGGTTTAATTGAAAAAAATGAATTTATCAATGCCGTAAATGAATTTGACAATTATGAACAATACGAATTTTTAAATTCAAATAAAAAAGAGTTGATTCATCCACTGGAAGGCTATCTTTTTCCTGATACTTATTATGTTGACGCAAATAACTTTCAAAATGAAGCTTTAATCAATAAAATGCTCAATAATTTTGAAATAAAGATTGCTGATTTAGAATCAGCCAGAGACTTGGAAGAGATTATTATTGTTGCCTCAATGATAGAAGAAGAAGCTAATCAAAACAAGGATAGACCATTAATTTCAGGAATTATCTGGAAAAGACTGGATGAAAATTGGTTACTTGGCATTGATGCAACTTTATTATATCTAGCTGAAGACAGACAAATAACATATCAAGATTTACAAGAGGATAGCCCATATAATACCAGAAAAAAACTTGGTTTACCTCCCGGACCAATTACCAACCCGGGATTTGCCAGCATAGAAGCGGCTTATTATCCGGAAGAAAGTGAATATTATTATTATCTCACTTCAAAAGATGGAGAAATGATTTATTCAAAAACAGATGATGAGCACAATTTTAATAAACGGAAATATTTATAAAACTGTCTAAAATCCTTGAGGAATTTCTTCAGCGCCCTCCTCTTCCTTAACATTGCTATCATCAACAGTTTGTTCATCGGTAACAACAGATTCTTCAGCTTCAACAGTTTGTTCATCGGTAACAACAGATTCTTCAGCTTCATTTGTGTTTTCCGAAGACGTTTCTACCACTTCATCATTATCAACAGTATCCTCAACTACTGAAACAGTAGAAGGCTCATAGTTTATAGTGACTGTTTCAATTGCTGATTTTTGACCATCTTCCGAAGTGGCATAAATTTCAAAAGTATTTTCTCCAGGAACCAAATTTCCAATTGCAGTACTGGCATTATAACTCCAATCATTATCTCCGGCCGAAAATCTGGTCAATCTATAATCGTTAACATAAACTGATGATGCACCTTTTACATTTCCCGAAATAACAATAGAGGAATCTGTTATAACCATATCCTCAGAATAGTTTTCTCCTCCTACTGTAGAGACAGTTGGAGCAATTAATGATGCAGATGCATCGTTTATAGTGTCTGCCTCAGATTCTTCATTTTCAGCAATATAATCAATGGTAATTGTTACAGGACTTGTTTCAAAACTCATCTCATCAACTCCAATGAATCTATAAACATTTTTACCAAAATCAATATTATCTTCTTCCAAGGCGATTTGATAAGAAAATCTGCCGGTATCACTATCGAAATTTTCAATCAAAGTCTTTGTATAATCCTCAGATTCTTCATTTTTATATTTGACTACTATTTGTTTTGTGCCTTCTGCAGCAATACCTTCTATTTCAAAATCATCATCTTCACTTACAATATCCAATTCTTCCGGCTCAATGATTTCAGGAGAATCCAATTCAGATAAATTGACTTCTTGATCAGTTTCTTCGGAATCGTTTTTATCGGAATTTTCTTCAACTTGATACTGAGATCCTGTCTTTGAATTAGCAAAATCAGTTGGACTCTCATCTTCCAATTCATTCCAAACATACCAGTCTGACTCAGCAAAATCTGAATCCATTGCTCTTTTTACAGATGGCTGTTCACGATTAAAATATGCATTCATTACAGCTTGATCCAAATCTACCTGTTGACCAATTCCAACGGTTATTGTATCAATGCTTCTGATTGTCCCTTCATCTTCTTCCAAAATGTCCACTTCAACTTCTCCCTTTAAAACTCTCAGCGTTTCTCTTTGATCATTTTTGGATATTGCAAACACCGTTCCTGTTATAGAATAATTTGCATATTCGGTATTTATCACAAAATCAGTTTTCCTAATCACTTTCTGTTTTGGCTTATTAATCCAGATATTACCTCGCTCCAAACTTAACAAGATTTGTTGATCTTCTCCATTTTTAGCGATATCAACCAATGTGACTTCCGTGTTTTCATCCAAGCGCACCAAAGTTCCATCATAAAAACTTATTACTCCTTTTCCGTTACTCAGTGTCTTGACTGAATCCCCCAATTTAAATTTCACACCATTGTAAGTATTTTCCCACTCGGTATATCCGAACGGTAACAGTTTAGAACGACCTTCTGCGACATAATAAATCGCATCACCTTTGGAAACTGAAAAAATCATTCCAAAAATTTGAAAACCAAGAATTATTAAAACTCCTATACTGACTAAAACTAAAAAAGGAAGTAAATAATTGGTTCTTCTACGTCTTCTATATATTCGATTCATACTTTTATTTAGCTTTTACCGGTAGAACTTTACGTTATTGAAAGTTCATTGTAAAGATTTGTTTTTAGATTCCCAACTCTTTTTTGATAGCCTTAAAATCTCTTTCCAGTTTTAAATCCGTCTCTAAACATTTTTTGATTTTACTGCAAGCATGCATAACAGTTGTATGATTTCTGCCTCCAAAGCTTTCTCCTATCGTTTCATAAGATTCTTTCAATGACTCTCGAATTATTAACATACAAATTTGTCTTGGAATCATAATTTGCTTTTTTCTAGCATCACTTATCAAATCAGTCTTTGTTAAAGCAAAATATTTTGCCACCATCTCAGTTACATCATCAATATTCCTTGCAACTCTGTTATTATAATTTGATACATCAGTTTGAATTTCTTGCTCATTATTGATTCTTCTGATTATTTGAGCTACGGACCTAATTGTTGGAGGTTCTGTTTCAAGCTGAGCCTGTCCCATAATAGTTATTAAAACGCCGATCATCTCTCTCACACTATTAGTCACATTATATGCAATAAATTCGAGAATTTCCGGATCCAGAATAACTTGGTGATCATGACATTTTGATTTCAATATAGCTAATCTTGTCTCAAAATTTGGTTTTTGTATTTCAATCAACATTCCCATACCGAATCTGCTTCTTAGTCTATCATCAAAACCTTTTAAATCTCTTGGAGCTTTGTCGGCACTTAATATTATCTGTTTTCCATTATCATATAATTCATTGAATGTATGAAAAAATTCTTGCTCAGATGTAACTTTATTTGCTAAAAACTGAATATCGTCAATAATCAAACAATCCAAATTTCGATATTCATCTTTAAATGGTTTGGTATGTTTTTTTCCAATTGCGTCAACAATTTTATTGATAAACTGTTCCGCAGTCATATAAACAACTCTTTTACTCGGATAATTCTTTAAGATTTCATGTCCGGTTGCCTGCAACAAATGTGTCTTTCCAAGTCCCACTCCTCCATAAATATAAAGCGGATTATAAATTCCCGCCGGTTTTGCACCAACAGCCATACAAGCAGCATGGACTAACTTATTTTCATCTCCGGGAATAAAATTTTGTAAAGTATATCTTTTATTGAGAATTTTACTTCTAATGCCACCCTCCAACAATATCTCTTGTTTATTTGGAATCTTTCTTGGTTTCTTTTCGGAACCTATCACATCCATAAAAGTTTCCAATGATAATTTTTCAGGATATTCAGCGTCACCGATTGAGGATTTCATTTCATATCTCACTTCTTTTATTTCAGGATAATTTGCAGAAACATATTCAAAAATTTGAGCATGATATTTTTCTTTCACATAATTCGGTCCAATTATGGAAGCAAAACCGATTGTCAAAATCCCTTCCTCCATCGATAAAATAGCACTGTTTACAAATATCGTTAACAAATGCCCCCTATCCACATATTTACAAATACCACTCAAAATATCTTTCCAAACAGCTTTTTTATCAATTTTTTGAGTAGTATTTGTGGCCATATGATACTAAAAACTTAACAATTAAAACCTCGCGTCATTTGATTAAAATCAAAGCGTAAAAGGATACTAATTATAAATTTTTATCGTTTCAAGTCTAATTATCAAAGCTTAACTATTGGCATATATTGTATGTAGTCATTTGGCTACCCCCAATATATGGACACTATTGTATATCTTTATAATAAAGATAAAATAAAATCCAGCATAGCTAAAAAACAGTTCAGAACAATTTCAAGCTTATATTATCAATGAATAAAAAAAGTATACATTAAATAGCTATTATTCTTATTATATCATTAAATGTAACAACAAAAAGCAATAGCATTAAAAATAAAAATCCGAAAAGATGGATTAAACCTTCGGTTTTTGCATTAATTTTTTTTCTGGTAATTGCCGAATACATTATCAAAACAAACCTCCCACCATCCAGACCGGGTATTGGTAAAACATTAATAATTCCAAGACTAAGTGACAAAATTGCGGTGAATCGTAACAATGAAATAAAACCTTCTTGCACAAAAGAATGTGTCATTTGAGCTATTCCAACCGGACCCGCAACACCATCCGGAACGCTGAAAGATGTAACAAATGAAGACAGCACATTTCCAAACATCTGCACTGTTAAAACTGACAAACGTCCAATTTCTTGAATAGCAACTATTGGAGCCTGGTAAAACGGATATTGAACATTTTTAATTTCTTCAATAGAACTGGGTAAAGTCTTTTCAAAATAATAAATATCTTGATATTTCTGCAATTCAGATATGAATACTCCCGCCATTCCGTTTTCATCCGGCTCAATATAAATACCAATTTCATTACCATTTCTAAGAATGGTATAAACTATTTCATCAGTTTTTGTTTTAAGCGCCATATTTAAAGACTCTTGATCAACTATTTCAATTTCGTTGATACTTTTAATTAAATCACCTGACATCAATTCAGCCTGGTCAGCGGGAGAATCATTAATAATATCAGAAATTATGAAAGGATATTGAAATTGTTCAGCATTTACCCGATTAAAGTTTTGATATTGTTTGATTAATTCAAATTGATCTAAGTTCAAATCCTCGTTTAAGCTGTTCTCAAATTCTTTTGCAGAAAAAATTTCCTTACCGTTTACACTTTTAACGACATCGCCGGATTCAAAACCATATTTATTGTTTTCAGGCGCTTGATAAATAAAAACCCTTGGAACATATACCAAATCTTCAAATATCAATGGTGGATCCGGTGTTGACCATTCCAATGTGCTATAATACTCCTCATCACCCCTTTTGACAGTCAACTCAACTATTTCACCATCTTCCAAAGTTGATAATTCATTTCCCAAGCCAACAGGATCACCATCAATCGCAACTATATTATCTCCTTTTTGTATGCCCAAGTTTTCTTTATTCACCTCTTCCACATATATTCCTTCTTCAATTTGAATCATACCATCATTAATAGCTTCAAAAACATCTTCCTGATTTACAAGCAAAGGCTGCATGCCAAATGTAAAACCGATAGTCAAAAGCACCCAGGCGAGAATAAAATTCATTACTACACCGGCCAATACTATAATTGATTTTATCCAATTTGGCTTATTGACAAAACTTCTTTTGCTTTTAGCGGCTTTTTTATCAGTAAAATCCTCTCCGTACAGCCTGACAAATCCACCAAATGGTATAGCATTAATAGTATATTCCGTTTCACTTTTCTTAGGTTTATAACCCCATATTTTGGGTGGGATTCCCATGCCAAACTCCAAAACTTTCACTCCTGCTTTCTTTGCAGAATAATAATGACCAAATTCATGAATCAAGACAATCAAAGAAAAAATTACCAGAAAAGCTAGAATTGTTATTATTAAACTCATTTATTGTTTTATTATACTTTCAAAATATCTTGTTCCTTCGCCTTAGCGGCTTCTTCTATCTTATGATTAATTTCATCCACTTTTTCCTGAATTTTCTTTTCTGTGGATTGTTGAATATCTTCCGTTATCTCTGAATTATTTTTTAATTGTTTTATTTTATTCATCGCTTCTTGCCTCGAATTTCTTACAGCAATCTTGGTTTCTTCTGCCATTTTGTGAACCAATTTAGTAAGCTCTCTTCTTCTTTCCTCCGTCAAATCAGGTATATTGAGCCTGATCACCAATCCATCATTGGAAGGTGTTAAACCTAATTCCGACATTTGAATAGCTTTTTCAATTCCGGCCAATTGACTTCTATCCCATGGTTGAATTTGAACTGTTTTAGCATCCGGAACAGAAATACTTGCCACAGCTTTCAGTGGCTGCATTGTCCCATATGACTCCACTTGAATTCTTTCCACCAATGCTCCACTCGCTCTACCTATTTGCAAACCTGCAAAATCATTATGAAGATGATCAAGTGCTTTATTCAATGATTCATCCAAATTTTTTAAAATAGATTCTACGGACATGTTTTTTTTGTTAAGAAATTATTGTTCCCACAGACTTACCTTTTAAGACTTTCAATATATTACCAGATTTATTTAAATTAAAAACTGCAACTGGAATTTTTGAATCATTACACATGGCAATGGAGCTTAAATCCATAACTTTCAATTGATCTTCCAATACTTGTTGATAAGTAAGATTTTTAAACAATTTCGCATCAGGATTGGTTTTGGGATCTTTATCATAAACATAATCAACATTAGTCGCCTTTAAAAGCAGCTCACAGCGAAGCTCTGACGCTCTCAATGCCGCAGCAGTATCCGTTGTGAAAAACGGATTTCCCGTGCCACCCGCACAAATTACCACATAATCTTTGTTTAAATAATTTTTAACTTGTCTTACTGAATAGTTTTCCACAACTAAAGGAAAATGAAGTGCTGAAAAAACTCTCGATTTTAGTCCGTTTTTCTTTAATGAACTGGCAAAAGCTATTGAATTCATAACTGTTGCCATCATACCCATATAATCCGAATTAACTCTTTCTATATCTGATGATTGAAAATCTCTATATCTCCAAAAGTTTCCTCCCCCAATCACAATCGCTATTTGTACTCCAGTCTTTTTTATTTCAGCTATTTCATTGGCCAGCTTGCTAACATATTCAAAATCAATTCCTTGTTTTTTTCCTCCCGCCAACACTTCTCCCGATAATTTCAAAAGTACTCTTTTATATTTCAGAGC
>WJLA01000107.1 GCA_014728765.1 Candidatus Peregrinibacteria bacterium | reverse complement strand
GTATATATCTTTTCCTGCATTTATTTAAGTTAATCTATGTTTTTATTTGATTAACTTAATTATATCATTTTTTTTAAAGACCTACAATCTATACAGCCATGTTTATTTATCTGAACTACTTTTATCATGCAGTATCTATTTTTGCAATACTTTTTTTTATTTTTTTAAATTTTATTAAACTTTAAACAACTTTTACACACATTTTGAACAATAATTTACATAGAATTACTGTTTTTTCTTTATTTACAGCTATTTATCGATATTTTTTCAATACGCTGATCATTAAAGTTTATTAAATTTAATTAAAGTTTATTAAACTTTATTAAACATTTTTTTAAATAAAATTGACTAAAAAATGTAAGAATTTAATAAAACTTACTAAAGTTTAATTAATATTTACAAAACAGATAAAGAATGGAGTTATAGGATTTTTCTTAACCAAATTGCCGTATAGGAATTTGGGTGTTTTGAAACTTGCTCAGGTGTGCCGGTAACAATTATTTCTCCGCCATTATTACCTCCATCCGGCCCCAAATCGATGATATGATCAACGGACTTGATAACATCAAGGTTATGCTCAATTGTGAGTACCGTGTTGCCTTTTTCCACAAGCTTTTGTAGAACATCCAAAAGTTTTTTGACGTCATCAAAATGAAGTCCTGTAGTTGGTTCGTCCAATACATATAGAGTTTGACCAGTGGATTTTCGTGATAATTCGGTGGACAATTTGATTCTTTGAGCTTCTCCTCCTGACAAGGTGGTAGCCGGTTGTCCCAATTTTATATAAGAAAGTCCAACTTGATGTAGTGTAATCAGTTTGTTTTTTATGTTCGGAATAGCATCAAAAAACTCCAGCCCTTCTTCTACTGACATCTCCAATACATCAGAAATATTTTTGCCTCGGTAGGTTATTTCAAGCGTTTCGGTATTATATCGCTTCCCTTTACAAGCTTCGCACTGTACATAAATATCAGGTAAAAAGTGCATTTCAATCTTTTTAATTCCATCACCTTGGCAAGATTCGCATCTTCCACCTTTTACATTGAAACTAAATCTACCTGCTTTATATCCTCTCAGTTTGGATTCGGGAGTTTGAGCGAAAAGATCTCTGATATCGGTAAATACACCGGTATAAGTGGCAGGATTGGAACGAGGCGTTCTACCTATTGGGGATTGATCAATATTGATGATTTTGTCTAAATTGGAAATTCCATCAATTGTTTTATGCTCTCCAGGAGCTGCCTTTGAACCATAAAGAAACTTGGATACTGATTTTACCAAAATATCATTAATTAGTGTGGATTTTCCTGATCCTGAAACACCTGTTACTGCAATAAAAGTTCCCAAAGGCAATTTTGCATTAATATTTTTCAAATTATGTTCGGAAGCGCCTTTAATTTCTAAAAACAAACCATTACCTTTTCTTCTTTTCTTTGGTACTGCTATTTCAAGTTTACCCGAGAGATATTTTCCTGTGACGGAATTAGGGTTTTTCATTATTTCTTTGGGTGTGCCCGCCGCCATTACTCTTCCCCCATTATTTCCAGCACCAGGCCCTATATCCAAAATGTGATCTGAGGCCAACATTGTATCAATATCATGTTCAACAACTATCACGGTATTACCCAAATCTCTAAGAGAGATAAGTGTATTGATTAATTTGGAATTATCATTTTGATGTAAACCGATAGATGGTTCGTCGAGCACATAAATAACACCGGACAGTTTGGATCCGATTTGGGTAGCAAGTCTGATTCTTTGAGCTTCCCCTCCAGATAATGTGTTTGCAGCTCTATCTAAAGTTAAATACAATAGTCCGACATTTTCCAAAAAACTAAGTCTTGAATTGATTTCTTTAAGAATTTGATCTGAAATTTCCTTTTTTGATCCGGTAAGTTTGAGTCTATTGAAAAACTCTTGTGCTTCTGCAACAGAAAACTTGGTCGTATCAATAATTGATTTTCCATCAATTTTAATGGCAATAACTTCCGGTTTAAGCCTGTTTCCGTTACAAACAGGGCATTTCAATATTCGCATATATTTTTCAATCTTGCGTCTAATATAATCAGAATCCGTTTCATGATAACGACGCATCAAATTAGGAATCACGCCTTCGAATCTTGTGTTATATTCACCCGAAAATGCTCCTTCACTTTTGCTTTGATACCTGATGCGATATTTTTTATCTCCCGTACCGTATAAGATGATTTCCTTCTGTTCCGGAGTTAGTTTTTTGATTTTAATATTCATGGAGAATTTATAATCTTCAGCTACAGCCTCGAGAATTCTGTTATACCAAGTTAAATGAGATGTTGTTGCAGACCAAGGCATAATGGCTCCTTCAGCCAAAGTTAATTCTTGATTAGGTATAACAAGCTTGGGATCAATTTCTAAAGTTGTTCCAAGGCCATGACAATGCTCACAAGCTCCTTTGGGGCTATTGAATGAAAAGAGACTAGGTGTGATTTCTGGAATATTTAGACCACTTTCCGAAGCATAGTTTTCACTATATAGTTCTGCTTTTTTTGACTCATGATCTTGAACTATCATTTGTCCATTACCCTTTTTTAGACTTAGCTCAACAGAGTCGGCAAGCCTGGAACGGTCAGGATTGGGAATTTCAATTTGATCCCCATTCGACATGGTCTGATATTGTTTTTTGAAATTCTTGACCACCAAGCGATCTATCACTATTTCAATATGATGTTTTTTCTTTTCATCAAGCTCAGGAATATCAAGAATACTCATCACTTCACCATCAACTCTGACACGAACAAAACCTTCTTTTTTAATTTTCTCAAACACTTTATGATGAGCTCCTTTTCTGCCATCAACAATAGGTGCCAGCAATAGAATTCGCTTTCCTTCTTCCATATTGGAAATGATTTCCACGATTTCACTGGCAGTTTGTTTGGTTAAAGGCTTTCCGGTAGCAGGGTCATAAGGAACGCCAACTTTAGCGAATAAAAGCCTTAAATAATCATAAATTTCCGTAACTGTACCGACTGTGGATCTGGGATTTCGAGGTGCAGTTTTTTGATCAATGGAAATGGCCGGAGAAAGTCCTTCAATTGACTCAACGTCAGGCTTTTCCATTAATTGCAAAAATTGCCTGGCATAAGTCGAAAGACTTTCCACATAACGTCTTTGACCTTCGGCATAAATAGTGTCAAAGGCTAAAGATGACTTTCCTGAACCGGATAATCCGGTAATAACAGTTAGCTTGTTTCTGGGAATTTCCACATCGATATTTTTCAAGTTGTGAAGTCTTGCCCCTTTCACAACTATTTTGTCATTTGCCATACATTAAATGAAACTAATATTTCCGTTAGTTTATAACGTCTGACATAATAACAAAAATCTAATCCTCTATACAATAGTAGTTTTTATCCACATGTTTATTGTCGAATAACATGGTTAAAACTATGAAACCGGCTGTTAAAAATGGCACAATCAAAAAAGTCCAATTCATTTCAAGCAATATATTAAAAATTGCGTGTAGTCCGATAGCTGTCAATAAGCCTTGAATGATCTTTTCATGATGAAAAAGGATTTCTTTTTTGATACCTATGGTTTTGGCAATTGTTCTGATAGTTGTCCAGTCTTTTTGATTCCATTCTTCTTGTAAAACAGGGGCCGCAAAGTGTGCAAGACCATAATAATAACCAAGTATACCGGAAAACATGATATGTGCGAAACTACTGAATAATGACCTGAAAATAAAAGGAAGCATCACCTCTTCCACACCTCTAACTTGCATTATATTCGTGAAATAAATGATATTTTCCACAAAGGCGAAGCCTATGGCTACAATAATAAAATACTCCATACAGTCAGTGATTGAACAAGCATGCTTGTGATGTATGTTTTTAACAGCTGCATATTTAGCTATTTCTTCAATAATTCCAACAATCATGAAAGTTAAAAGAACAGATAGTGGTAAAAGAGTGACATTTGCAAATCCTATCATGTCGTCGGAATAATTATTTGCATAAGTAAAAGCATTGATCCAAGGAAAAAACTGCCATAAATACTTATATAACAGCAATGGAGCGACCGATACACCTCCGGCGATGAATAGCTTTATCACCAAATTTCTAGTTTGTGGCTGTTTTTTGAAGAAATAAAGTCCCCATAGCACAGCCGGAACTATAGCCATGAGCAAAGCCAGGATTATTCTTGTTGAGGCGTATTCAAACATTATTATAATAATTCGATCCATATATTATAACACTTTTTTGGCGCTTTGTTAAGGTGTTAAATCATGTCTTTTATTTGGATTTATAAGAAACTTGGATAATATTTATACATGTTAAAATCGCTGTTTTTGCAAAATTTTAGAAATTATGAAGAATTCGACCTTGATTTTGATGATCCGGTCGGGCTTACATACTTCATTGGAGATAATGGTCAAGGCAAAACTAATATTTTGGAAGCTATTTATCTTTTGGCTTTGTCAAAATCTTTTCGAACTTCAAGTGTCGAAAATATGATTAAATGGGACAGAGAATTTTGCAGAATCAGAGGTGACTTTGATCTTGATCAAAAACAAGTTGAGCTTGAATGCTTTTTGGGAAAATCCCCACACCCCAGAAGAGTTTTGAAAAAAGATCAGATTAAAATTTCAGCCCAAAACTTTGTGGGTAATATACAAATTGTCTTTTTCCAGCCCGAGGACATCAATATGCTATATCTTGGTCCGGATCTAAGAAGAAAATATTTAGACATTATAAATGTTCAAATTGATAGAAAGTATTATTCTGCATTAAGAAAATTCAAACGTCTGAAAGAACAAAGAAACGCTATATTGAAAGGAATTAAAGAAGGTAGGACTTCAAGATCAGATTTGCAAATTTGGGATGAGCAATTTGCAAATGAAGCGGCAATAATTTATTTAGAAAGAGCCAAAACAATAGAATTTCTAAATGAAAGATTATCTAAATTATATCAAGAGATTTCAGGGGGGAATGAATCATTAAAAATAGACTATAAAAATACTCTTAATCTGGACTATTCAATCTTGATGGAAGCTACCAATTTAAAAGAAATTATCCGAATGGAACTAGAAAAAGCTCTTCCCAAGGATTTAGTATCGGAACATACATCAATCGGACCACATCGTGATGATTTGGATTTTGTTTTAAACGAAATTAAAATTGCCAGCCATGCTTCAAGAGGAGAATTCAGATCAATTGTACTTGCATGTAAACTTGCTGAGATTGAGTTCTATACAAACAAAGGTGAATCAAAACCATTACTCTTGCTCGATGATGTTTTTTCCGAGCTTGACCATCAAAGACAGGTGTTTTTGCTTGAAAGAGTTAAAAACTATCAAACATTTATAACAACAACCAAGGATTCCGCCGTGATCAACCAAGAAAAATTGGCGCCCGGAAGATTTGTTGAAATAGTAAATGGAAATTTATCTAATTAGGTTGATTTCATCAATCAAATAAACAATTTGAAGAATATCTCCGTTTAAAATGATATTCACATCTTTCATTTTATTTTCTGCATGGAGAATTTCCAATGACTGTAGTGCAATTTGCGGTTGAAATCGAAGTTCCACAGCTTTTTCTATTTCCGATCGTCGACTTGCTTCCAATTTTTGCTTTTCATCTGCCGAAAGATTAGGGCTGGAAAAAGCCTCTTGATAACGTTTTTCTATTGCATTTTGATTCTCGGTAAGCTCTAAAATTGCCGTATAAACTATTTT
>WJLA01000003.1 GCA_014728765.1 Candidatus Peregrinibacteria bacterium | reverse complement strand
TACAATAAAATGAAAATTTATAATAGTTTATCAAGACAAAAAGAAGATTTTGTTTCTATAAATGAAGATTTGGTGAAAATGTATGTATGTGGTCCTACTGTTTATGATCATGCTCATATCGGTCATGGCAGAGTGGCAGTTGTTTTTGATGTGATAAGAAAATATCTGGAATATAAAGGTTATAAGGTTCTTTTTGCGTCTAATTATACCGATATTGATGATAAAATGATAAACAAGGCCAAGGAAATGCAAATTTCAGTAACAAGTTTGGCTGATATGATGATAAAGGAATATGAAAACGATATGAAATTGCTAAAAGTAAAAGAACCTACATATAAGCCTTTTGCCACCGAATATATCGAGACAATGATAGAAATGGTGCAGGCATTATTATCTCATGATATCGCATATGTATTAGATGATGGTATTTATTTTGATTTAAAAAAATATCCTGATTATGGAAAGTTAACATGTCAAAATCTTGAAGATTTAAAACCTGAGTCTAGGGTGAAAGTAGCTGAAGGTAAAAGAAATTCAGGAGATTTTGTGTTGTGGAAATTTGAAAAGCCGGATGAGCCTTCTTGGGAAGCTCCTTTTGGAAAAGGAAGACCCGGTTGGCACATTGAATGCTCTGCAATGGTAAAAAAAATTTTTGATGGTGCAACCATCGATATTCATGGAGGTGGTGAAGACCTTAAATTTCCCCATCATGATTGTGAAATAGCTCAATCTGAAGCATTTGATAATAAGACTTATGTGAAATACTGGATGCACAATGCTTTTGTAATGGTTGACAGTCAAAAAATGTCTAAATCATTAGGTAATTTTTCAACACTTAAAGATACATTCAAAGAATTTGAGCCGGAAATTGTTAGATTTTATTATCTTCAAAATAAATACAGAGACCCAATGGACTTTCATGCAGACGCATTAATACAAGCTAAAAACACATTAGCTAAGATACATAATTTCTATTTTGATTTAAGTGATTATACGTCTTTTAACGGTAAACTAAATTCTGATGTGGAGTATGAAGTTAATACTATGATAGAGAACTTTGAGAAAAATATGGATGATGATTTTAATACGGTGCATTTTTTAGCTGATTTTTATGATTTTATCAAATATGTTAATAAAAAAATCAGACTTGAAGATTTATCAAATATTGATGTTGAGTATATTAAGTCTAATTTAAGGAAGATAGACAAGGTTTTATGTTTTATCATACCTCCCAAAAAGAAATTGGATTTGCAAATAGATATAGAAAAATTAATTGAAGAACGAGATAATGCAAGAAATCAAAAAAACTTTCAGTTAGCGGATCAAATCAGAGATGATTTATTGAATAAATATTCTATTCAATTGATAGACAAACCGGGAGAAAAAACAACTTGGAGAATGATTTAAACCAATTGATGCGCTAAATTAGTGATATCCCCTGCTCCCATCACAATTATTGTGTTATATTGAGAAGAAATAGATTTGATAATTTCAAGAGTATCATAATGGTTTATTCCATCTATAGCTTTGTTTTTTGATATTTCATTGATTGCTTCCACTAAAATTTTAGCATTTATGGATTCCTTGTCTTTATCGCTATCTCTCGCTTCATAAATATTTGGTATTATAACTTTTTCGCAGGCAGTAAAACTGTTAGCAAATTCTTTGAATAATTTTTTTGTTCTTGAATATTGATGTGGTTGAAACACACATAGTATTTTTTCGTCAGGAAAGGTTTTTTTGTAACCTTCCAATGTTTTTTTAATTGCAGTAGGATGATGAGCATAATCGTCAAATACTTTTGTTTTTCCAATTTTTCCTAAATATTCCATTCTTCTACTGGTACCTTTAAAGTTTTTAAGCTTTTCAATCACATATTCCATTTTTAACGGATCTTCAGTCAATTGTTTTGCGATTGTGTATGCGCCGGCAGCATTTTCTTGGTTATGGTTTCCAAAAAGTTTTCCCAGATTTTTACTTCTGTCATATTTGATTTTTGATAAATTACTAAATTCCTTTTCATTAACCAAATCTAACAAGTCGTTGTCATTTTCATTAAATATTACTTTTCCATTTTTTTTAATGTTTCTCAGAAATTTTCGAAAAGCATTTATGTAATTATTTTTAGATTTAAAAAAGTCAAAATGATCGGGCTCAACACCTGTTATTAAAGCAATATCAGGATGATAATTTAAAAAAGCATTTTTATATTCACATGCTTCTATCAGTAAATATTCAGATTTGCCTAAATGGTAATTTTTATTATTAAAGCTTGGATAAGTGGTTCCAACTATCACTGTAGGATCTATACCAATTGCGCTTAAGGCTTCATAGGTCATGGCTGTTGTTGTAGTTTTTCCATGAGTGCCGCTAATTGTGATTGTTCGATAATCTTTAGTTAAAAGTCCAAGTGCTTCCGGATATGTTAATGTTTTAATATTTAATCTTTTTGCTTCCAGTAATTCAGGATTATCAGCAGGAATAGCTGATGAATGAATTATTAAGTCATATTTGTCAGTAATGTTGTCTGAATTATGACCAATATTCACATTAATCTTAGAATTTCTCAATGATTTTGTGATGTTGTTTTCTTGAATGTCTGATCCACTAATGGATTTGTTACCCTCAAAAAGAATTTGAGTGAGACCACTAATTCCAATTCCTCCTATTCCAATAATATAAATATTTTGATAATATTTAAATTGAGTTAATTTCGGTATATTCATTATGGCAATAAAATTACATCAAACATCCAGATTAACAAAACTAATAATAGTCGGTGAACTGATTTTAGTTTCTTATTTATTATACACTTTAACTGTTTCTGTCTATAAAAGCTATCAGATTGATTTAATTGTTACGGAATTCGAGGAAGAAAACAACAGAATAGCAGAAGAAAACAGAAAGAAAACCGAAGATTTTGAATATTATACTTCTGAAAACTATATAGAAAAAATTGCCAAACAAAATCTTGGATTAGTTAATCCGGGAGAAGAAGTGATAGTTATTCCTTTGAGTGACCAAAAAGAAGAAGTGCTTCCCTCAGTAAATGATCAAGAAAATGAGTTGAGTGATTTATCAAATCCGGAAAAATGGTATTTATTTTTCTTTGACAGGCAGGTTTAAAACTAGTATAACGAGTGCACATCGACGCGGGGTAGAGCAGTGGCAGCTCGTCGGGCTCATAACCCGGAGGTCGAAGGTTCGAATCCTTCCCCCGCAACCAAAATAGATTATTTACTCTAATTGTGTTATAATAACATTATGAGTAAAATAGAAAAATTCAATAATGAAAGCCATGAATTAAGTGACAAGCAAGTCGCGGCTATTAAGATGGCTAAAGAGTTAAGTTATGAATTGGAATCAAGATACAAAGATGACATTTTAGAGTGGTATAGACAAGGAGAAACGCAGAGTGATATAGCAAATCTATTGCTACCTCAAATCAATGAACGAATTGCCAGACAGGCTGTTCTTGAAGTTATTAAAAGATCAATAGACTTAGAGGAAAGAAATAATCTAGCTAAAGTGCATATTATTCAAGTTGGCATTAGGGCAGCTATTAACAAAACGGGTGTTCATGCATTAAGCCAAGAAGAACGACATGAAATTTCCAGCAGGGCTGGAAAGAAAAGGGCTGAAAATATGACAAGAGAATTTCATGTTGCTGCAGGTAAGGCAAGTTTAAACAAAAAAGCAGGGATACACGGTGAATCTGCTGAAATAAAAAAAAGCAGAGCTAAAGAGCTATATAATAGTGGGGTGGGAATAGGTGGTTCAACCAGTGACGATTATCGAGCGTATGGTAAGAAAGCCCAAAGTTTAGGTGTTGGAATTCATGCAATGACGACTGAAGAAAGAAGTGCTCTTTCAAAAAAGACTTATGAAAGTGGAAAAGGTTTGGCTGCTCAGACTAAAGAAGATTTAAGAGCAATTGGAGATAAAGTGAGAGATATGAAAAAAGGGGTTCATGGGTTAACTTCTGAAGAATTAAGTCAAGCAGGTAAAAAATCAAAAGAACAAGGCCTAGGAATACACGGCAGAAGTAAAGAAAAAATGACAGAAGACGCCATAAAAGCTGTTATTGCAAGAGGTAATGTGCCATGGGAAGGTTTTATTTTTGATCCTGAAACTGGATTGGACGAAGCTGAATATTGTATTTTATTGATGAGTCCCGATTCTAAATTTCAAAGAATTTCCAGAGGAAAATTGCGTCTTGATTTAGAAGGAATTGCAGAGGAGTTAAATAAAAAATTTCATGGTGGTAAAAAAGTCCGAACTAAATCAAGTTTGAATAATTTTAGATATCAGAATGCAAAGAAAAAGTAGATATTTTTTATGGTAGCAGGGGCGAGATTTGAACTCGCGACCCCAGGCTTATGAGTCCTGTGCTCTAACCAACTGAGCTACCCTGCCATAAATATTATTGTGGCAAAATTCTATTTATTTTTTATGTATAGCACAACCCTTTTTTGCTATTATAATAAAAATGATGAATGAAATAGACAACATTAAGCATGATTATCCAATTGTAAAGGATTTAAAAACGGCTAAGGATAGTTTATTGAGGCCTTTTATTAAAATTCTTGATAGATTCCGTGTTTCTCCTGATGCTGTTACATTTTTTGGTTTTTTGATGATTATACCTGCATTTTTATCTATGTATGTATCAAATGTTTTATCATTTGTATTTGTGCTTTTTCATATAATTTTCGATGCCATTGATGGAAGCTTGGCAAGATACCAAAATAAACACAGTAAATATGGTGCTTTTAATGATTTAATAGGAGATCATCTTTTTTTGTGGCTATATGTAGTAGCATTATTCTTTTTTGGTGTTATCAGTGGTTTTTGGTCTTTCTTCTATTTGATAAATTATTTAGTATTGATTTTTACAATGATCTTACTAGATGCTAAAAACGTTAAATATCATTTCATATTCAAATCAATTTATATCTTTTATTTAATAGTTGCGATTAAGTTTTTTTTTAAAATAGATTTTCTGACTGAATATTTCGTATTGTTAGGAGTTTATAATTTTGTGAATAATATATTTCTTTTAAATAATTTAAAATGGCAGAGCTGATATTTATATCTATTTTGTTTTTTTTGCCGGCATATATCGCCAATATGATGCCTGTGATAGGCCAAAATTTACCATTTTCTGAAAAAATAAAAAAAACTGCAATCAATGAAAAATTATTTGGGAAAAATAAGACTTGGTTCGGAATAGTTTTTGGAATTTTAATATCTACTTTGATTTGTTATATTATATATCAAATTTTGCTTATGTATTCAGCTTCAATACATGGAGAAGAATATTTAAAAACGGTAATATTCAAATCCAGTTATTTTTTTTATCTGAATATTCCAAGTGCTGTAACAATCTCATCCGGTGCTCTTTTAGGTGATTTAATAGAAAGTTATTTTAAAAGAAGAATAGGACTCAAGCCAGGATACGCATTGCCATTTTTTGATCAAACTGATTTTATTTTTGGAGCTTGGATAATGTATATGATTTATATCTCAATACCTTATTTTAATCAGCTATTTTTTAAGCCTAATTATGATTTAAACCTTTATTTTTACATACTTTTAACAGGTCTAATAATTACACCCTTTTTACATTTGTCGGCAAATGTAATTGCTTACAAATTAAGACTAAAAAAAGTTTGGTGGTGAAAATCATAACATTTCAATGATCTTAGTTTTAAAATTATTGAAATTGCCAGATATAGGTAAAAGTATAAACTGTCCTTTTGAATTTTTAGTTGAATATAAATAGTTTTCAGTGCTTAATACATTGCCGGATGAAATTGCGTATCCTTTAAAATTATCATATTTTTCAATAAATTCAAAGACTCCGATATTTGTGTCAACTTTATTGAAAACACTATTAAGTCCGTTGACTAAAGTGTCAATGTTTCTAAGCAGTCCGGAAGAGTTAATCTTGTTTTTTACCGCTATCAAAATTGCTTGTTGTCTTTCAGCTCTATCAAAATCAGAAGTTGACTTTCTGGATCTTGCATATTGTAGTGCTTTTTTCCCGTCCAGTTGATTTAATCCTTCTTTAAAATTAACAGTTATATAACTATGATTTGGTCCCGGATAGCTATGATCTATTATTTCATCTTCCACCATAACATCTATTCCTCCAATTTGATCAATTATTTCTGTGAAAATATCGAAATCTATCACAGCATACTTTTCAATTTCCAATCCTGAGATGTTGGATATCGTTTTTTTAAGTTCTTCTACGCCATAAAGAGAATACAATTCGTTTATTTTCCTTCCATTTACATATAAATCCCTTGGAATGCTAAGAAGAAACAATTTTGATTGTTCTTCAGATGCTATGGCAATAATTATTGTATCAGTCAAGTTTTGATTAGTTCCCAAAAGAAGATAACTTTCTGTGTTTTCGTTTATTTTAATCAATTCTTTTTCAATTTCTGTCTCTGAAATGATTGTCTCAATTTCTTGTTCTTTTTGATTTAGTAAATTTTGAAATTCCTGATTTTTTTCAGATAAAGTTTGTTTTTCTTTCTCAAGTTGAACAATCAGGCTATCATTGTTTAATTGATCTTCAGTTAGATTATTCATACTTTGATCAATTTGATTGAATGTATTAGCAGTTATCGATTGAAATAAGTCATACTTTTTTATTTTCTGAGAAATAATCTCATTTTGTTGTTTTAGTTCTCCTATTTCATTGATTAAATTACTTATTTTTGATTCTTGTTTAAATTTTTCAAGATTGGTGTTTTTATATGCCAAGACAAATCCAACACTTTGAATTAATACTATTAATCCAATAATAAAAATTTTATTGCTTAGCTTAATTAAATTTTTATTATTTTGTTTTTTCATTTTTATATATCAATACCGATTCTTGCTTTAATTTCTTGATCGACAAATTCTTTTTTACGTCCATATTTAATTCTGGAATACTGTTTGATAATATCCCCTACTTTCTTGTTCGCTTTACTCATGTCATAAATTGTTTCCAGAGAAAAAGGACGTGAAGTTGTATTTTTTATGTTAAGTTTTATATATGCTTTATAGTTTGCTATTCCGATAATATCTTGTTCGGTTAAAAGCGGTGCATATTCTTTGGAAAGATACTCGGCATCGTCTGCACCTACTTTGAATGACATCATAGTACCAACGTTACCAAATACAGCATCTCTAATTGACGTATCATTCTTTTTTTCCAACTGTTTGATATATTGATTCGCCATAATCAAAGCCAAATGATATTTTCTTGCTTCAGAAAGTATTGAGCAAAAAGAGTCTGTAGAAAAGTTTTGAAATTCATCAACATATAAATAAAAATCATGACGCTCCGATTCCGGAATATCAACACGAGACATAGCTGCCATTTGAATTCTAGCTACTAACACTAATCCTAAAAGTTGTGTGTTCAAATCACCAATTTTACCTTTTGATAGGTTTACCAACAATATTTTTTTCTTGTCCATCACTTCTCTGAAATTGAATGCTGATTTGGTTTGTCCGATCGTGTTTCTCATGATCGAATTAGTGATAAAAGGTCCAAATTTAGATGAAAAATATGGAATCATTTCTTGTCTTTCGCGATCTCCAGTGTGAGCATATTCATGATCCCAAAATGACCTAACTACAGGATTTTTAACTTTAGATACTTTGTATTTCATAAATTCGTCATCTACAAATAACCTTGGAACATCAATCAGTGTAGCTCCTTCCTCTGTGTCTTCCATCAATGTTAAACACCCGTTTCTAAAATAATGCTGAATACGCGGTCCAAAGATCTCATCACCAAAAAGTTTAATAAAAATTTCGGTAGCTTGACTGGATGCCATATCCATTTGTTCTGGTGAGTCAGCTTCAAGAATATTTAACCCCATTGGTCGCTCATAGTCTGCAGGATCGTAAACTATAACATCTTTAGCTCTTTCTTTAGGAACGAATTGTACCAGTTCTTCTATCAAATCTCCATGTGGGTCTATCACTCCAACGCCATCTCCATTCCAAATATCTTGTCTTGCAACATAGCTTAAAAATGCAGATTTACCGGCTCCGGATTTTCCAATGCAATAATGATGTCTGGTACGATCTTTTCTAAGCATCCTAACTTCTCTTTTATATCCCCTATAAACATTATATCCGAGTAATACACCTTCAGATGGAGTTTCGACAGGTGCCGGCAAGACTTTATAATCAAGCCAGTTAATAATTGGAGTATGGTTATATCTACTACATGGTAAATGATACAATGAGGCAAGCTCTTCAGGACTGACAATATTGTCATATTCCCCGAATATCCAGAATCCCGTATCTATCAAGCGATTCTTGAAATTAAATTTCATAATCGCATTGTTTATTTTATCTATAAAAAATATACGTCTTGATTGAAACCAGTTAAGATATTCATCTTTATACATATTTAAGGCCAAATTCACATTATCCGTGATTTGTACACATCGATTGGTTGTTTTTGCTGACCCAAAATATCTGACAACCAATCTATAAGAAGGATTACCCGCCTTTTCACCCATTTTTTTCGCCGCTTCCTCTTTTGGTTGTAACATTCTTACAAAACCGGTTTGATCTCCCGGTTTTTCGAATCTCATTTTGTCATAACCTCCAATCACACCTGCAAAGAGGTTATATATAAAATTGAAGCCCGGGATATTAAACTTGGGTATTTCCTTTCCTTTAAACAAGATAGAGGCGTTGTTTTCGATTTTCTTGTTATATTTCCTGCTTTTAATCGGTCTGAATGTCAGCTGAATTCCTGCCGTTTCATCTTCTTCAAGCTTTGAAAATATGTTAGTTAAGTCATTTAGCGGATCATTTTCTTGATGCTTATAAGTTTTTAACGGAAACCAATACGGTCTTTTCATATAAGCGAAATACATCCTTAATTTATTACCTTTACCTTGGATTACTACTCGATCTACCGGCTGAATATCCGCTGTTGGATAATATGAAGTTAGTTGTTTTTCTATTAAGTGTTGATATATATCAGGTGTAGAAATGTAAAAGTCAATTTTTTTGTTATGAGCTATCATCTCAAAAGAGATAATATTTGAATTAAAAAGAGTGGTTCTAATAATATTTCCAAGACTTAATTCAGAAAGTTCGTGCATATTTCTATAAAATTGCTCCATCACCCCAATCTTTTCTTTAAAATCTTTCTCTTCTTTTTTTTGTGAATCCTTTTCAGAATCCTCCCTTGGTACCCTGATCAGAAGAGTAACCATTCTTTTATTTTGTTTTAAAATAAAAATAAATCTTATTGTACCAATTACAAATTTGAATATCAGGTATGCGACTATAATC
>WJLA01000106.1 GCA_014728765.1 Candidatus Peregrinibacteria bacterium | reverse complement strand
GTGCAAAGTAATTGTAGCAAATAATGGACAAGAGGCATTAGATATATATGAAGAAAACAAACCAGATATAATATTAATGGATATTCAAATGCCAGTAATGGATGGAATAACTTCAATGAAGGAATTGAGATCAAAACATAAAGACCTACCTCCTGTTATCGCAGTTAGTGCCAATGCCCTTGAAGGAGATGCAGAAAAATACATAGCCTTAGGAATGAATGACTATATTTCTAAGCCTATTATTGGAAATACCTTGCAAAAAAAACTAAAGCAATGGTTAAAACCGTCAAAAATAAATATACAGAACACCAATTCCGTTACAGAGAAGAAAAAAAACCCTGATGAAAAAAAACTGAATAAAAAAACTGCTGCACTTAATGAAGACGAGCTTACCCTGATCGATTCCGAAACTATAAACTCAATAAAAATACAAGCAGGCAATGATGAAAGTTTTTTAAAAATGCTTTTTGAATCATTTATTGAAGATAGTGAAATCTTATTAGAAGAAATTAACAAAGGCCTGACAGAAAATGATACGCCGATGATCAAAAATTCAGTTCATTCATTTAAAGGCCTCTCCGGAACAATTGGAGCAGTAGAACTTCATAAAAAATCCACCCTGATTAACAATGAACTGAAAAAGAATGATCATAAGATAATAACATCCGAATTAGAAGAGCTAAAAACATTATATTATCTTACTAAAAAGAAGATAAAAAAGTTGTATTTATGATATTTTTAATTATTATTTATACTTTTATCATTCAAAAATCTGCTAAAAAAATAAAAAAAACAGAATGCTGGTCAATCTAAAAACAAAAATCAATGTTTCTTTATTATATGTTGAAGATGAGCCTGATATCCTGGAGCCCATAAAAGAAATGTTATCCAGACGGGTGGATGACTTCTCAACAGCCAGCAATGGAGCCGAAGCACTGGAGATATTCTCAGAAATGAGGCCAAACATCCTTATTACAGACATAAAAATGCCCGTAATGAACGGCATTGAACTGGCTAAAAAAGTCAAAGAAATAGATCCTGATGTTAAAATAATTATAACAAGTGCCCACAGCGATGTAAAATATTTTCTCGAGGCTATATCCATAGGCATTTATCAATTTATTTTAAAACCTATTAATAAAGATATTTTTTTCAATACCATTATAAAGTGTAGCGAAGAGATTGGAAAAGAGCACAAACTCAAACGACAAAACGAATACATCACAAAACTTTCTTTTGCAGTTGAGCAAAGTTCTGCTATGGTAATGCTGACAGACCGCGCCGGAAGGATTGAATACATCAATTCTAAGTTTACTGAGGTATTGGGCTATCAACCTTCTGAAATTGTGGGGGCAAAATCGAATATCCTCCGATCAGATAAAAACACGGAAGCCACCCTCAATGAAATCAGAATGGCAATAAAATCTGGTTCAATATGGCAGGGAGAATACCTCAATGAAACAAAGAATGGAGAACCACTATGGGAAAAAGTTACCATTTCACCCATAACAAATAAGCAGGGAAAAATCATTTCTTATTTAAGAATTTCAGAAGACATTACCCAAAAAAAAGAGATACAGGAAAAACTCAGAAAAAGTGAGGAGCGATACCGAATGCTGATTCAAAACCTTGGTGAGGGAATCGCTATTGTTGACTTTGATGAGAATTTTACATTTGCTAATAAGGCTTTACACGAAATTTTAGGCCTGAAAAAAAATGAAACTCTTATCGGACGCAATCTTAAAGAATTTACAGCACCTGAACAGTTTCAATCCATCAGAGAACAAACTAAAAAAAGGAAACAAGCACAAAAAAGTGTTTACGAAATGGAAGTTGTCAGAAAAGATGGAGAAAAACGTCATTTACTTGTTACGGCCACACCCCAATTTGACAAAAACGGTATGCCATCTGAGACTCATGGGATTTTTCAGGACATGTCCAGTCAATTCCGTCTTATGCAAGAACTTAAGCTGAGTGAGGAAAGGTACAGATCCTTGGTTGAAAACCTTGGCGAAGGCATAGCAATAGTAGACTTTAATGAAAATTTTACTTTCACCAACCCGGCAACCGATAAAATTTTTAACGTACCTCCCGGATCACTTATTGGAAAAAGTATTGCCGAATATACTGATGAACACAATCTTAATATCATAAAACAGCAAACCCAAAAGCGCATTTCTGGTCAATCAAGCATTTATGAAATTGAAATTCTTTGGAAAAATGGAGAAAGAAGAAATATTATCATCACAGCAACACCACAATTCAATTCCAACAATGAACCCATTGAAACACATGGAATCTTTCAGGATATAACTGAAAGAAAGCGTTTAATTGAAGAGCTTAGATCTGCAAAAGAGGCAGCCGAGCAGGCATACAACATCATTGAAAAGAAAAATCGAAACATCACCGACAGTATAGAATATGCAAAAGGAATACAGCAGGCTATTTTCCCTTCCGAGGAGCTCATTCAGGTCTATTTTCCTAATTCGTTCATATTATATAAGACAAAGGATATTGTAAGTGGCGACTTTCCATGGATTGCATACAAAAACAACATTAATTTTATTGCGGCTGTAGACTGCACAGGTCATGGAGTTCCTGGAGCATTTATGAGTATTGTTGGAAGTACACTTCTAAACCAGGCCCTCAATGAGCACAACCTGAATAAACCCAGTGATATACTTGAGGACCTAAACCAAAGCATTTTCAGAATGATCCAAACCAGTGAAGAATCAGGATTTAAGGATGGACTTGATATTGCCCTTTGTAGTATAGATTTCAATAATGATTTACTCCAGTTTGCCGGAGCTTTCAGACCTTTGATTATCATCAGGGATGAAAAAGTAATTCAAATTTCTGGTGATATTTATCCGATTGGCTATTATTTCCATCAGGAAGTGAATGAATTTACAAACCATGAATTTAGACTGGAAAACAACGACCTTATTTATATCTTTTCCGATGGTTATATTCATCAATTCGGCGGCAAACACAATAAAAAATTCATGTTGAAAAGGTTTAAAGAACTTCTCCTTAAAGTCCACAAACTGCCCATGCAAACACAAAAGCTTATTATTAAAGAGGAACATGAGAAATGGAAAGGCCAAAGAGAACAATTAGATGATATTCTGATCCTTGGCATTAAATACAAAAAACATGCATGAATGATAAGTATCCCCTGATTTTTTCAGATGAGGTTGACTCCACCAACGAAGTCCTTCTTACTGAAGCCAGGAAAGGGGCTCCGGAATGGACAACCATTGTTGCTCATTACCAAACTGCCGGCAAAGGGCAAGGCAAAAATAATTGGGTTTCAAAAAAAAGTGAAAACATACTGATGAGCGTCCTTCTAAAGCCGGTTATCTCTGACATATCACAGATTTTCTTACTTAATAAAGCCATTGCTGTTGCTATTTCAAAGTTCTCATCCAATTTTATTGAAAATGAAAGAGTTTTTATCAAATGGCCTAATGATATATTAATTGATCAAAATAAAATATCAGGAATCCTGATTGAAAATTCTTTTACCGATTCTAAAATTGAATTTTCAATTGTAGGTATCGGATTCAATGTTAACCAAATTGTATTCCCCGATTTTTCACCTAAGGCTACTTCTTTAGCTTTGGTTTGCAAAAGAAAATTTGAAATTAAAAAACTCGTCTCTGCTCTGATTGATCATATCAGCATGGAATACAATTTTTTTTCAATACAAGTAAATCATAAAAATATAGAACAAGAATATCACAAAAAACTTTTTAACAGAAATAAACGTACTAGCTTCCTGCTTAATAATAAGATGATAGAATTAACCCCTAAAGAAGTTAACAATTTTGGACAATTAGTGACAGAAGATAAAAATGGCAAAATAGTATGCTATGATGCCGGCATGTTAAAACAATTCGAATTTGTCACTAAATAAATTTCTAAACAAACGCAAATAATCAGCCACGAATGCAAATAATTTCACTAATCATTTTATGATAATGTATTATCTTTATGATGC
>WJLA01000105.1 GCA_014728765.1 Candidatus Peregrinibacteria bacterium | reverse complement strand
GTTTATTAATGATATATAAATCATATCAAATAAAATTTCCAAACAAATAAAACTGTTTACATCTTTGTTGGAATGTAAACAAAAAGTCTAAATTCGTTTACATTTATTTCCAGTCTTGAACCACCAACCGAACACTAAAAATCCTCTTCAAATAGACAAAACATTTTCATAGGCCGCCACACGTTGCCAAACGGTGCCATCAATCCACAAAATCCTTGAACCCCACAAACACACTAAAAAGCCCAATCCTGAAGATTAAGCCTTTCTTTCGTCTTAATGGTGGAGCTAATGGGACTTGAACCCATAACCTCTACCCTGCCAGCGTAGCGCTCTAGCCAGCTGAGCTATAGCCCCGTTTGGAATCGGATCATTTTTAACACACTTATTAAAGCTTCACAAGCTTACTTCTTGATTCTGGCTAAAACTTTATATGCAGCTTCATGTGCCAGCTGCACAATTTCTGGATCTGGTTTCGGGAGAGATTTTGATAAAATCACATCATGCAAATCTACACCATTTTTAGCTTCGCGCTCAGCACCATTATATTCAATAGTCATTGTTATTTCTTAAGCAATACAGTTAAATCCAAATCCAAATCATCAAATTTTTGTTTTAAAACCTCGCGCGAGTCCTCCACGACCTTGTTATAAAAATCCTGACCGGCACTTTGTTGAAAGAAATCAAGAATATCTTCAGCTCCAATCACTCCAACTTCGATGTCATGTTCACTGTTCAAATAATCAATCAGCTCTTGCAGTAGCTTTACCTACTTCTCCTTTGATAGCATTACCCAATTACATTTTGTCATTTTTAACATTTATTTAAACCACTTCTCTGCTGAAGGCCTTCGATACTAAATTCACTTTTGCAAAGATTATACAAAAGAAAAGAAGTTAATTCAATACTGGTGAATTTCTCTAAACGTTACCCTGTTCCTCGTCAAAATTATCCCACCAACCAGTACCTATTTCACCATTTTGAAAATATACTCTGACATGCCACCAATTATTATATTCAGAGCCAAAAGCAGGATCAGTAGACTTTCGTAAATAGTTTTCTCTCTCAAGATGCACCCTGTCTTCTGGAATTTTGCTGATTTTTTCGACTAGTGCCTTGTCTTGATTTAATTTTTTATTCAGAAATTCAACAGCATCTCCAAGAGGATTTGCAGCATTCTCATCACACAATCGATCATATTCAGCTTGAAATGCTTTTTGCAGCTCATCTAACTTGGAATCTAATGCCTCATTGGCTTCTATCACTTTCAGTTCATTTTCTCTCTTTTCATTTTTCTTATTTCTGGATTCCCAAAAACTTTTAGGCTTTTTCTCAGGAGTGTCTGCCGCAGATTCGTAATTTGGATTTTCGCTAAAAGACATCTTATTGAGTTTTTTTATATCAATATTGTATCATAAAAACACTAATCTGAAAATGCTAAAATAGGCTTAGAGAATGGTGGGCCCGGTTGGATTTGAACCAACGACCAATCGGTTATGAGCCGACTGCTCTAACCCCTGAGCTACGGGCCCGAATTTCATATTACTAATCGGTTAAATTTTGTTTATTCGTTAACAATCACATTTCCTTCGTCATCCGTTATCCGAATCAATCCATCTTCTGATGCTTCAACTTCAATCACTTGATCATCAATTTCGACAGTTGCTGTTGTTTGATCATCTTGAATAGATTCTAAAACACTTTCTCCCAGTTTTCTTTCAAATTGATAATGATCTTCGGATTGGCATCCGCTAAAACTTAAACTCAAAACTATCATTAGCGAAACTGAGAAAATTGTTTTTTTCATAAAACTCAATTAGCTACGGGAATATACCAAATAACATTCTTCAAGACAATCTTTTTTAAAGTTTAAATGTTGGACTAATTTCTTTTGCAAGCTGAATTGTTTCCTGCACCCTTGAATCAGGTATTTGTTGATATTTTTCAAATAGTTCATGCTCGATGATCTCTCTTATACTCTCCCTCGATTGTTTAGATATCAATTTTGCCAAATTGTCAGAATACTCCAGAGGAAAACCAATTGATTTATTGACTATTTCTGCAAGCTTTTGCTTAAAAGACGAATTACTATAAAAATTATAAGGAGCTATCACTTCTGCAACTTTAATTGCAGCAGTAAGTTTATCAAGTAAATGACCGAATTGAACAAGTTTATCAGACTTATTTTTATTTTCAAAACGTTCCAAGCAAGCCAATAATCTGCTTCTGACAGAAAAATTATGGATTAGCATTATTAGTCTTCTTCCTGCTTTAGCTTCAAATTTCTTATAATTTGCTTTAAATTCAGGTGAACTGTCTGCAGTGACATCTCCGGCTATGGTTTCTCCAATATCATGAACGGCCAGCATTAATCTCAGTTCATTCAATTCTTCGGAATCACCTTCGGCAATTTCTTCAATCAAATTTGGACTTTCTTCGGATAAAACATTCAGCCAACCCAGTAGTTCTTTAACATGATCAAGGTCATTTTCTTTAAATCCTGGCGGATAGTCACAATTATTATCTCCATTTACCCACCTTGAAGTGTTTCTATATCCTTCCACCAATGCTCTACGATGCTTTGCTTCAACACCGACTCTATAATATCTTGCCAGATCACTAGGAAATAAGTCAGAAATTTCATCCCCACCATTAATTTCTTTACAAGATTTAATAATATCACGATCAAAATATTTGGTAGCTTCCAATGTTTTCATTATCAATTTTTTATATAAATTTAAAATAACAGGCAATTGAAATTTTACAATTTACAAGCTTCTTAAAAGCTTTTCTTGTCTGTTGACTTTGAATCAAAAGTTAGTTAAGTTTTCGTGGAAAACAAATCACTTTATATCTTAATCTATAGCTATGTCTAACGCTATGTACTTTGCACTTGGAGCTGCCATCTTGGCTCTTTTATGGGGTGCTATTCTTGCCAATTGGGTTATCAAAAAACCTAAAGGCAAAGGAAAGATGGTTGAAATTGCTGAAGCAATTCAGCAAGGAGCGAAAGCCTATTTAAGAAGGCAAAATGTCACTATCGCATTTATAGGTGCGATAATTTTTATATTACTTTTGGTAACCATGAGCACTAACACTGCATTTGGATTTGCAGTTGGTGCAATTTTTTCAGCACTTGCAGGTTACATAGGTATGAGTGTTAGTGTCAGAGCTAATGTTAGAACCACAGAAGCAGCGAAGCACGGACTAAAAGAGGCTATGAATGTTGCAGTTAAAGGTGGAACGGTCACAGGACTTTTCGTTGTAGGTTTGGGTTTGCTGGGGGTGGCAGGCTTTTATGCTCTAACCGGTGACATCAAAGCACTTGTCGGTCTTGGTTTGGGAGGTTCTCTGATTTCAGTTTTTGCCAGACTTGGTGGTGGAATATACACAAAAGCGGCAGATGTTGGAGCGGACCTCGTTGGAAAAGTAGAAGCCGGCATCCCTGAAGACGATCCTAGAAATCCTGCTTTTATTGCCGATAATGTCGGTGATAATGTGGGTGACTGTGCCGGAATGGCTGCAGATCTTTTCGAAACTTATGCCATCACAGCCATCGCGGCTATGATTCTTGGGGATTTGGCCTTTCCCGGCAATGAAAATATTGTCATTTTCCCACTCGTGTTAGGTGGAATTTCAATAATTGCTTCAATCATAGGTAGCTTTTTCATAAAACTGGGCAATAAACAAAATATTATGGGAGCTCTTTATAAAGGGCTTGCTGTATCAGGAATTTTGGCAGCGATTGCCTTTTATGTGGTTGCGGGTTATTTCTTTCCGAATGGCGGAGATATTACTTCTCTTCAAGTTGTAATAGCTGCTTTGACAGGTTTGGTTGTAACGGCGGCTATGGTCTGGATTACTGAATATTACACATCAACAGATTACAGACCTGTTAAAAAAATTGCCAAGGCCTCAGAAACCGGTCATGGAACAAATGTGATTGCAGGACTTGCAGTCGGAATGAAATCTACCGCTCTTCCGGTTCTTGTCATTGCGGGAGGAATGTATGTCTCATTTATGTATGGCGGAGGATTATACGGTGTAGCCCTTGCAGCTATGTCAATGCTATCACTGGCTGGAATAATTGTTGCAATCGATGCATATGGTCCTATTACCGATAATGCCGGAGGTATTGCCGAATCTGCAGGACTTGATGAAAAAGTAAGAGCAGTTACTGATCCTCTGGATGCTGTCGGAAACACCACAAAAGCGGTCACCAAAGGTTATGCCATTGCCTCAGCGGGGCTTGCCGCTTTGGTATTATTCGCTTCATACACAATCGAATTTGAACATCTTGGCAAAGAACTCGTTTTCTTGCTCACTGATGTCAATGTTGTTATAGGACTGTTTATAGGAGGACTTATTCCATTCCTTTTTGCAGCGCTTGCCATGGAAGCTGTTGGGAAATCAGCAGGAGCCGTTGTTGATGAGGTTAGAAGACAATTTAAGGAGATTCCGGGAATTATGGAAGGAACCGCCAAGCCTGAATATGCTACTTCAGTTGATATAGTAACCAAAGCAGCGATCAGACAAATGATCATACCGGCACTTTTGCCAGTTGTTATTCCGATTTTGGTAGGAATCTTTATTGGTCCTGAAGCTCTGGGAGGAGTATTAATGGGTTCAATTGTAACCGGACTTTTTGTCGGAATATCCATGACAACCGGAGGTGGTGCCTGGGATAATGCTAAAAAATATATTGAATCCGGTCATTTTGGTGGTAAAGGATCAATCGCTCACCAAGCGGCTGTAACAGGTGACACTGTTGGTGATCCATACAAAGACACTGCGGGACCAGCAATCAATCCAATGATTAAAGTTCTTAATGTGGTTGCATTATTATTGGTCATTTCAGCTATAGTATAAATCACATAAAAATAAAAAAGCCATCACTTATCTGTAGATGGCTTTTTTTAATTGGTGGACATCTGATTGGTTACAGGAGCCTTTTCCATTGCCTCACTGGTTAGGTTTTGTATCATTTTTCTGAAATGATGAGGCTTGGTTATATATTTGAGATGAATAACTTGTTTGGAAAACATACATTCAACTCGAATTACTCCATATCCGAAAATTCTGCCTAAAAAGCTTTGTTTTAATTTTACCGAACTAATAGTTCGCATAGAAATTATATCAGTTTTCTTGTTGATCCATCCTTCAAACGCAGAAACCGATTCCGGGCTGATTCTGTAATATTTATTAGCCCAAAGCAAAGCGATAATCAAAATTCCAATAATATCAATTGCCTTCAAAATCATATAGACTATAAAAAAATCTATTCCTGAATTATCAAGGCTTGCTCCGAATATGGATTGATAAGAGGCTCTCACTATCAAAAATCCCAGAGTCAGGACAACTTGCAACAAAAAAATTCTTACCATTAAAACAACCAGACTTTGATGCAATTGAATATATTTGATAGTTTGGTTGTCTGTTGCCATATGTTGAGATTAGCTAAACTTAATTTTTACATGAAAACAGTATCAATGCAAATTATCTCGAAAACTTTGCTAATTTGTGTTAATAACAGGTATAATTAATAAATGGACAAAAAAACTATCAAATATCTTAGCAAACTCAGTGGGTATCCTCTTTCAGAGGTTGATTTGGAAATTGCTGAAGAGAAAAAGGCAAAAGGAGAATTCTATGAAGGGGACAAGGATATAGAAAGAAAAGTTGTCCAAAGCATTTATTCCAGAATACAAGTTTTGTTATCTAAAAAATTGGGTGAGCAAGAATATGATCAATATGGAGAGATAGTTCAATATGATGGTAGAAATGATATTGATATATTCAGCCCTGAGGCCCAGCAAATTATTTCTGCAAATCAAGCTGAATTTAAAAAAGCATTAACTCATACAGTTGGTATTGATGAGGCGTTAACCGGCCTAAAAAGCGGACCACTCAAGCCGATGCAAAAGCAATTTATTGACAATTTTTTTAAGAGTAAAGGTAATTGGGGGTTGGCATTCAGAACAGGAATTGGAAAAACCAGAACTTTTCTGGAAGTTACCAAAAAATATTTGAATGAAACTCCGAATAAAATTGTGCTTATTAGTACACCGCTCGGGAATCTTGTTTCACAAATGAAAAAAGAAATTGCTGCCTTTGATACTCTTTCACCTATCGTTCATGAGATTGCTGATGTAAGAAAAAAAATTATAACTACTGCAGATCTTAGTGATGAGGAATACGAAAGGGCCGCAATTAAATATGAGGATAAAGATCAATTGGAATTCGATCAGAAGCTGATTGAAGAATATGGAAATATGGGAAGATTGGTTATTGCAACACCTCAAAAAATTGAAGCAATGCTTGAAAAGGGATTAATAGATCCTTCAATGGTAGGCCTTTATATTATTGATGAGGGCGGTATTGGTACTAAAGCGAAAACAGGACAATATTCTTCATTCAAAGTGCATGACATTCTGATGCGATCTGACGGAACATTCCGAACAATTTGTGCTGATGCGACACCCACCGAATTTGAAGAATTTTCGGTTAAATTTGGAATTAACAAGTGGGATTTCGGTGAAGATGAACGATTTTCCAATCTTCACAAAAATCGCATGGCAGTCGTGGAACTGAATGAAAAGCAGACAGAAATCGCACATCAATTTTTGGATACCTTAAAAGCGAGTTTTCTTGATTTCAACAAAACTTTGGATGATGAGATATGGCAGGGAATCCCTGAGTTACAATTTGAAAATTTAGCCTATAGCGATAGTGTGCAGCCCCACTTAACTATAAATCAGTTTGAAAGACTTAAAGATATTTTCAATTCAGCCAGAAAAGAAATTAAAAATAAGCATTTGAAAGCCAAAATTAACAATTCATATAAGGCTCTTTTGGCATACTACAAAACACAATTGATTTATGAAGCTTTAATCAATCAATCATATGAAGTTGCATATGGAAGAGTATATAAATATTTGAGACAAGCAACAATTTCACATTATTTCGACAATCATGAAAAATCGGATTTAATTGGAGAATTAAAAGCAAAAAAAACCTTAAACTCGTGGCTGGAAATGACTGCGATAGAAAAATCTGTGTTTTCATATAAAATGATGGATTTAAAGTTGATTGCTAAGATATTTGGAATAAACGGCGACCCGGTTAAAAGACAAAGCGCCTTTAATGCTTTATTAAACGAAGTATATGGTAGTAAATTAAAAGCGGAAATTGTTACACATTTTGGACTTGATCCAAAAGAGTTCATTGAATTAAACCAACTACAAAAAGCAAAATTTGAAGTTGAAGGATTAGACCTTGATCAATTGGCAAAATTATTTGGCGTCTTAGGAAAGCCAAGCAAGAGCAGATGGAGCATGGTCAAATTGGCTGTGGAAATTTTCGGTAATACTGCCGTGCATCAATATATCGAAGAGCAGGAAAAGCAAAAATTAGAAAAATATGTCAATAATAGAAAAAAGCGACTACGTCAAAAAAATAATCGGCAAAAGCAAGCTTTACCAGGAAAATTTGAAGTGGAAATTGCCAGAAAGGTTCTCAGATTAAAGCAAGGAGAACACCCCTACGCCAGCCCATTGGCTCATCAAGCTTTAAATCTCAAAAAAACGGTGAAAAATGGTCAAGTAGAACATCAGAAAGTTACAAAAGTTGGAGAAATACTACAGAAAATCATGTCCAGTAATCTAGCTGATCAACAAAGAAAAAAAGTTATTGTAATGTGTGATAATCTTTCAACAGTTAATTATTTGAATTATATTGCCAATTCAAAATGGGGGATCAAGTCTTCGATTATTCATGGTTCCGCTACTTCCAAAGTGAAAAATGCGGCTAGACAGAGGTATGTTTTTAGAGAACTGGAAAAGGACAGAATTGACGTTGTTTTTGCAACGTCAGTAGCGGAAAGAGGACTCGATTTACCTAACATTGATACTGTGATTTGCTATTCTCCCAGCAAAAATGTCATCAGCGAATATCAAGCAATAGGAAGGATGAGACAAGGAGGAACGATGATAACTTTATGTTCTCCAGGCGAAGAATTCAAAGCTTTTAAAAATAATGCTGAAAGAAGAGAGTTTCAAGAAATTAGAAAAGAATATATTGAAAAACAAAAGCAAGAATTGGAATTGCGAGATGAAATAGGTTTACTCAAAAGTAAATTTGCTGGAAAGCAAAAAAACAGATTTTTTGTTAAAGAAATTAAGGAGCAAGCTCCTGTTGCCGTAAACAATTTGGTAAGTGAAAGGTTTACTCTTTCCATTTTTACAAAACCGAGATCATCACGTAGAAAACTGCCAAGCGGACAAATGTCCAGACCATCGCATACAATTAAAGCAATGCTTTATGATAAAAGTGGCTATATTATCTGTTATTATTCCTTTTCCTCGAGAAAAGCCGCATATGATGCCTACGACATGCTCTGGAAACTAAAAGGCAAACCTGTCATTTTTAATGGTGAGTTTAAAATAAGCAGCAATACCGGTGAGGTTTATTTAAGTGCCAGAGACAATCCTCACCATTTTGAACAGGGGATAATACCTTGTCCTGAAGAAGATTCTGACCCGTCGGCACTTAAATCGAATCAATTTGCAACCGGGCCTTATGACGCTTTACCTCCTAAAATTTTGCAGGAATATTTTGACAATAACCCTGATAGAATTCCTGCTGAGCCGGAAAAAACACATCTACATCCGGAAGTGCAATCACATCTGGTTCAAAATGCAAAAACAAAACCGTTACCTGGAAGACAAACCTTTAAAAAATCCAAAAAATCAAAATATCAAATCAGGGAAGAAGGTGGTCAATCAACTTTCGGCGATTACATGGACAGATAGGATAGCCTAAACCCTAAACTTTAGCTTATAATTGAATGGCTTTTCCGTTTATTATCGCATCGGCAATTTTAAAGTTTGCCTTTTTTAAAATTCTTTGAAAAGTACTTTGAGAAATTCCCATTCTTTCAGCTGCAGCATTTTGATCAAAATCTTCCAAATTTCTTAACCTGATAGCCTCAATCTCATCTTTTTCTATAGTAATTTTTTCAAGTATGGATATTGGTATTCCTTTAGGTTTAAAATAATTTGATTTTGTACATCCTCCAAT
>WJLA01000104.1 GCA_014728765.1 Candidatus Peregrinibacteria bacterium | reverse complement strand
TTTGAGAATTATTTAACATTCTTAATTTTCTTCTTGCAATTTCTTGTATTTCGTTTGGTAGTTTTTTGGAGCGAATTCCTTTCCAAATTTTTTCTATCTCCTTATCACCAAAACTTTTAATCATAATTTAATGACCTTTCACGTTACTAACGTCAAAGATAGGTATAATTGTTGTATATGTCAAATTTTGGTTGGATTTGGTTATAATGACGCACAACATAAAGTACATATTTGGCTCTCGCCAAAAACGATACTTAAGTGTTAGGCTTTGTTTTTTACTTGTATTTATATCTCGTTGTATTTTTATCTCCAATTTTTACAATCATTCCATTCTCAACAGCAAAATTCAAATCCCGACTTGCGGTTGCTGAAGAAATTTCCCTAAAATTCTTTAAATATTCTTTTCGTGTAAAGTAGTCGTTTTTAACAATTGACTTGAATAAATTAATCCTGTCAATATTTGATAAGCTAACATTCTGGATATTTAATAATTCCTCTAGTGATTCGAGGATTATCTCAAGCATAAATTCGATGAAAAATGTGGATTCACCTGTGTTATCAGATTTTCCAAGTGATTCATAATACTGTTCCTGTCTTTCTTTTATTAAAGCCTCAATTGGTAGATATTCAAAAACCGGATAAGAATCCTTTAAAATCAGAGTTTGCCATAATCTTCCCATTCTACCATTCCCATCGATAAATGGGTGAATAAATTCCATTTCATAATGGAATACGCAACTTTTTATTAAAACTAAGTCTTCATCTTTTTTTAAATAGTCAAACAAATCATTCATTAAAGGGTTGAGCATTTCGCTTGGTGGCTCTATATGAGCTACTTCTGAGCCTTTAACTATTCCAACTGATTTACTCCTTAGTTTTCCAGCTGATTCAATAAGTCCATTCATTAATATTCCGTGAGCCTCGCAGAATGATTCAATTTTATAGGGATTCAAGTTGTCTAAATAATCATAAACAGCAATTGCATTTTTAACTTCCAGAATGTCTTTTTTAGGTCCAATTACTCTTTTGTTTTCAATGATTGCAGTTATTTGCTCAATAGTCAAAGTATTTCCTTCAATTTTGAGCGATGAGTGAATTGTTTTTATCCTGTTTTTCTTTCTTAATTCTGTCGGTGGTTTATTTAAATGCGCTGAATTTACCTCTCCAATTTTTTCCGAAATCGAAGCGACCATTTTTAAAATCTTTCCAGTTATTCTATACGGTGGTTTCATTTTATTCATTCTTGATAGCATCATATGATAGTATCAAAAGTAATGTATTTAATTTCAAGTTTCAAGTAACTGTCTGTATTTCTGCTTTCCAAAATAAAGCCTAACAAGTATACAACCACAACAGAAGTTTCAATCCTTGTTTTGCTGGAAAAAGTGCTCGAAGTTTAATGAACTACAACGTTCGTTCCGGCGGCAGGCAGAGTTGCGAAGTACGCCCCACATAGCTGTCCGCCTGCACGTTTTTACCAAAGATATGTAAAACATCGAACACCACAAAACAGAGCAATTATGCCTACCGCCTGTTGGCTGTTGGTGCTATACCACTATCTTTCCAAATATTTCAATAACTTTTTGTATCTGTTTCTTAGGTGTTTTTCCTATAACTTTTTCTATCAACCCCTTTTCTAAAGTAGCAATTTTATTAATTCGTGTTACGGAAGGTAACTTCAATCCACAATCTTTCCAATCCTCAAGATAAAGATCATATTTCGTCTCATAAATTTTACTTGTTACCCTACAAACAATAACATCATTGTCTTTTGTATCCTGCAACACAAGAGCTGGTCGTTTTTTATGATTTCCACCATCTGTGAATGGAAACTTGATAAGTACAATTTCACCTACTGAAAGTTGATCCATATTAGTAGTTGTCATAAATTGAATCTGATTCTGAATATCCTGATAAAAACTGATTTGCAGAAAGATTCCGAAAATCATCTTCCTCTTCTTTGTCAATTTCATCAAGTAAAATTATCACTCGCACATCTTTCCCTTCTGACAATTCACTACTAATATTATCTGGAACTACTATTGATTTACCTTTCAACTTAGATTTGAATTCAACTGCTTTCATATCATTTTGTTTTAATCAAAGATACAAATAAGTTATTGATCTGGAAAATTTCCTTGCACTTACAGCCAACGGTTCGGCAGCATGAAGCGTTGCCATTTTTTGCCCCACTTACCTGTCCGCCACCGCTTACTTACCAAAGATAATAAAACCATCGAACTCCCACAAAAATGGCAATGATTTATGCTGCCTGTTGGCAGTAGTGCATCATAGTTCCAATGATAATTTTAAGTGACCACCAAGTCCATCCCGAATAATTCTCATCAAAGTAGACAACCTGATATCACTAGCATTGTTCTCTATTCTCGAAATATAATTCTTGGTGGTACCTACTTTCATAGCAAGTTGTTTCTGTGTCATATTTTGTCTTTTCCTTGCCTCTTGAATTAATACTCCAATCTTAAATGCCTCAAATTCTTCTTCATATTTCTCCCTGGTTGAGGTACCTCTGTTACCATATTTCTTGTCTATATGGTCATCCCAAGATGTTAAACTATTTTCCAAGCTTTCTTTCATGATATTCTTTTTTTAGTTTTTCTGCCTTTTTTATCTCATTTTTGGGAGTCTTTTGAGTTTTCTTTTGGAAACTGTTCAATAAGATTACCAGTTGACCTTTATCGAAAAAACAAAATATCCGGTAAATATTACTGCCTTGTTTTACCCGAATCTCCCATAGTCCATCTGTACCTTTCATCCTATCAAAATACTTTTTAGGTACATGTTCCAATGTTTTAACTAAGTCAATTCCATAATCTATTTTATCTTGAACCTTCTTTGGTTGCTTGTTGTAAAAGTCCCAAAAATGATTCTCATAAACTACAATCTTTCGTTTAAATTCCAATTTTTAGTTTTTATTACAAAGTTACCTAATCGGACAACTTTTTCCAAGAATTTGAGGCATTTTTTTCAACTTGCATGGAGTTTTTCTTGCATTACTGCCAACGGATGGCAGTCGAGTAGGCAGGGGGAATTTCACCCCGAGCCTCTCACAGAACCGTGCATGAAAGTCTCCCCTCACACGGCTCTTC
>WJLA01000103.1 GCA_014728765.1 Candidatus Peregrinibacteria bacterium | reverse complement strand
TTAGGTGTTCCAAAGGCTATGCACTTTGAGCTACATCTACTAATTACAAGTTCAGCAGACGGATCACTTAAATCCACAAAAAATAAATCGAATGCTTGAGGGTCAAAATTTGCTGCAGAATGAATAAATCCATATTCTATATCAAATTCCCTCAAATGATCACCAATTCTATTCTTTGTAACTATGTCATTGCTGATTATACCAACGCTTTTCATTATTTTATATTTAAAAAATCTAACCATCAAAAATCATAGACAAAACATTCTCTAAAAACTTGGTGGAGGCAATTCACCTTCAGGAGTGATTTCAGGCTCCTGATTGTCTACTTGAGAGCTGACAGAATCGGAACCAGAATCAGAATTAGCATCTGCACTTTCTGCTCGCTTTTTCTCTTCCAGTTCTTTCTTGATAGTAGAAAGAGGTTTTTCAGCTCCACTTTCATAGCGTGGATTAACACCATCAATGGTTTGAAAGTTTTGCTGATGCTGTTGTCTTGATTCTTCCGCTTCAGCTTCCATTTCTTCTTTAGACTTGCAACCAATTGGATCTTTAGCTCTTTCTTCATCAGTACAATCAAATTTAACCAATGGTTTGAATTGGTAATCGAAATTATCTTTGCCATCCCACCATGATGGGTAAACATGTCCCCATTTTTCAATAATACCATCAGGCTTTGTAAATTCCTGAGCAGATTTGCCTTCCAAGGCTTTTTCCATAAAGCTTCTCCAAATCGGAGCTGCGGTAGTCAATCCCCAAGCTCGATAATTCATATGTGCGCCATCTGAATTTCCTGCCCAAACAACTGTGGCAATAGATGGGGTGTAACCTGCGGTTAGAACATTATTTGGCAAGTTAATTCTACCGATTTTTTTGTTCGAAGTACCTGTTTTTGCCGCAACATTATGATTTGGTATCGTTAACCTGTTTCTCCATGTTCCAGCTGGTCTAGCTCCCACATCGGATAAAATACTGTTTATAATATAAGCTACTTGAGGATCCATAACCTGCTCACCCTGATCTTGAAAACTATCTAGAATTTCTCCATCACTTGTTCTAATTTCTAAAATTGGGTTAATCGGCATATGTTTTCCTGCATTTGCAAATGTGGCATAACCGCTAGCCAGTTCAACCAATTTAAGTTCTCCACTTCCGATTGCCATTGCTCCACCATAACTAAAATCCCAAGTTCTTTCAGGATTGGCATTAAAAATGTTTTTAAAATCGGTCAAAGATTGAATTCCCACGCTTTCCAAGAATTTTAACGCCGCTTCTTCTCCAACCAAATAAAAAGCCTTAATTGCAGGTATATTTCTTGATTGAGCCAAGGCACTTCTGACAGTCATTCTGCCTTTGAATGTGTTGTCGGAATTGTTTGGAATATAATCACCATCAAACCTTGTTTTGTAATCACCTAAATGTGTACCACTACCAATGCCTTTTTCTTTGATTGCAGCTGCATAAATAAAGGGCTTAAAAGATGAACCGGGCTGCCTGAGGCTGGTTGTTACATTAACTTGACCATCAATGTCAGGTAGCCAATAATTAACTGATCCCACCATGGCAAGCACACCTCCCGTCGATGGTTCCAGGCTTACAAGAGCGGCATTATTCGCCCCGTAACTTGCCAAGTGACCATTTCCGGCATATTCGGCAATTGTTTCTTCCGCCAATTTTTGCAAATTCGGATCGAGAGTGGTTTTAACTTCAAGTCCACCACTTTCAACTACTTCTTTTCCGTATTTTCTTTCAAGATAGTCCCTGACAAAAAACACGAAATGAGGAGAATTGATTTCATGCTTTAGCTCTTTAAATTCTACTTCAAATCCATCTCTCCAAGCTGATTCGAATTGTTCATAACTAATTTTTCTATCAGCCATCATTTTTTCCAATACAATATCTTTTCTTCCCCACACATAATTATCGTCATAAGGATTATCACAGAATTCAACCAAGCATTCTCCCATTAATTCATTGACTCGAGAACCATATGGAGAAAAATATGATGGAGCTTTAGGCAAAGATGCCAAAATACTGGCTTCAACCAAAGATAACTGAGATGATGTTTTTCCAAAAAATGTTTTCGAGGCCGCCTCAATTCCAAAAGCATTGGAACCATAAGGTATCTTATTGAAATACAATTCCAAAATTGCATCTTTATTAAAATACCATTCTATTTGAAGTGACAGTAGCAACTCTTTTATTTTTCTATCAATGGTTTTTTCCGGAGTTAAATAAAGATTTTTAGCCAATTGTTGAGTTATGGTGGAAGCTCCTTGAACAATATCTTCTTCTTCCAAATTTCTCAATTGAGCTCTCATAATAGCTACGGGATCAAATCCGAAATGATAGTAAAAGTTTTCATCTTCAATCGCGATCGTAGCGTCAATAACATTTTGATTGATCTCGTTTAAAGGAACATATTTACGATTCTCTTCGCCGTATATTTTATACAGAATGTTTCCTTCTCTGTCATAAATTGTAGTTGTTTCTGCAAATGTTTTAGTTTTAAGTTCCTGGACATCAGGCAAATCCTGTCCATACATGAACCAAATATATGCCGCAACACCGGCAATTAAAACCAAAATCACCAGAATCAAAATGGAAATCCACTTGATTATTTTTAAAAATACTTGAGTCCTGGTTAAGATTTTTTTTGAATATCGTTTCTTCTTGCTAGGTTCTTGTTTGCTTGGTGAGATATTTTCGTCGGCAATTTTAGTCTTTTTTTCTTTAACTACGTCTAAATTTTGTTCTTTTTTGGAATCTGACTTAACTTTCTGCTCATTTTTATTTTGTTTATTATGAACTTTAGCCTTATTAACAGACGTTTTCTTGGCATTTTTCTTTTTTTTCAGATTTTTTTTCTTAGACATCAAAATCGCTAATCATGCTTTGAAACAAGTTTATCATAGTTTTTCCCATAAAAAAAAGCCTCAATTTGTGAATTTTATTTGGCACGGAAAGTATTTTATGAAATATATATAGTCATGAATAATAAAACCATAATTTATACTGATGGAAGCTGCTTGGGAAATCCGGGGCCAGGAGGTTGGGCTGCAATTTTTATCGATCAAGAGGGTAAAATTGCTAAAACAATTTCTGGTCACGATTATCATACCACCAACAACAGAATGGAAATGATGGCATTGTTGAAATCACTTGAGACTTTAAAAGTGGTTAAAGATCAAGAGATTGAAATTTTTTCTGACTCAAACCTGCTTGTCCAGACACTAAATCAAGGATGGAAAAGAAAAGCCAATCTTGATCTTTGGGAAAAAATTGATCAATTGAAAAAGCCATTAGACATATCGCTAAACTGGGTAAAAGCTCATCATCAAGACAAATACAATCTAAAGGTTGATCAAATGGCATTTAAAGAGGCAAAAAAAGCCGAGCAAGCCATTAAAGACAAACCCGACCTTGTTTCTGATTCAATTATTGAGCACTCAAATCAATCTCAACTTTTTTAAGAGGCTAGCTCATCAAGAGCTTTTCTCAGGTTTTCTTCACTTTGAAATCCCACCATTTGATTAATTGGTTCTCCATCTTTAAAGATAATTAAAGTAGGAATACTCTGAACTTGATATTTTTGAGAATTTTCAGGCTGTGAATCAACATCAACTTTACCTATTTTAACTTTACCTTCATATTCTTCCGCCAATTTATCTATGATAGGAGCCATCATTTTACAAGGTCCACACCACTCGGCATAAAAATCAACCAGAACAGGTATATCCGATTTTAATACCTCTTGCTCAAAATTTGAGTCTTCAAAATGTACAGCCATGTCAATAACGTTATAGACTAATTCTAATCAATATTATCACCAATAACATCTATTTCAAAGTAGATTTGAAAATTTGTCTATGTCTTAACACCGGCTTATGCAAAACCTTCGCTTGAGTGAAAAATCTATCAGCTTTATTCTTGAATGTTTCCATATTTGTAGCATCCGTATATCCCAGAAATGATCTTCTAAATAACCTCAAAAATGCAAGTCTTAAAAGTGCAACTCTATATTTGCTTTTTCTTAGCTCATTTTTATCTTTATGGATAGGGCTTAGGTCATAATCAAATAGCACCATGCATTGATTAACTTCCAAGACTTTTCCTGGCAATTTTTCTTTTGGATCTCCCTGCTCCATTACGATTCTGAAAAAGAAAGATTTGTTTTCATCAGGATTATTACTTTTGCCTATAACAATCGTGTTCAAGTTCGGTAAAGCGCACAAGTACCAAGCTTTTATATTAACATCATAGGCGCTGCCGTTATTTTCAAAAGTCATCCCAAGATATAATTCATTTTCATCATCCATACTTCTCAAAAACTGTATCTTTTGTTCCAGTTCATTATTTCCTTCAAATGAAACTTCCAAAATTTTTTGAGCCAAACTAGGGTCAAGTTTTTTTAAAGATTGCAATGAAACACATCTTCCGTTTCTGATCATATAAGCTAGTTTCAAAAGTGTTTGAATAGGAAAACCGTTAAATACCAAGTTTAAATTGGAAAGTATCTTTTGATACATTTTTTCCAAATTCATATCCATAATACTTTCAGCTTCTTCAAAGTGCGATCCCAATTTGGAAATAATTACCTTGACGCCCGCATCATTTTCCAGCTTCAATTCATAGCTTTCCTCGTTAAATTCATGATGTTTCAAAAAGTTTAAATAAATCACAAAAGCATCTGCCAATTTGGGTATAATCACAATACTTTGTTCGTAAAACTGAATAGATGAAACGCCTTTATTGATAACCTTACCGAATTGATTGATCATTTCAGCATGGCAGTCAAATTCTCCAGCAAGCATTCCCATCTTCATAAATAAATTATCTACAAAAAATTCATTTTTTAATTTATAGAAGTCTTCTAAAAACTGTTCAAAGCTTGTTCCAAACTTTGAAAGTATCCATTTATCTTTGGAAAAGGTAACAAAAATCATTAAATCCTTTTCAATTCTGATTTCTTTAATATCAGTGAAATGGATAACTTCACCATGATCATTTGCTCCTTTACCTTTCAATCGAAAATGATTCCTGTTAAAAACCACTTCACCTTCTTTTTCTAAGACTAGCCTTCCTTGAAGATTAAACTTCTTAAAATTTAGACTGTAACTTAAAGCCATACTAAAGCTTGACTATCTAATAAATACAATTTTGAAACATTTACCCAAAGACGTGAAGTAATATTCAGTCTTAAAACGTGTTTTAATTTATAGCAGTTAAAAAAAAAATTGCAAGCTTCAAAAATCCTTCAACAAAAAACTTGACAAAAAACAAAACAAGGGTAATATTTCATCTTATCTATCTTATATAATGTATAATATGTCTCAAGATAATCACAAAAATCAGCCGGTGAAAGTTAATGAAATCAATGAATTGCAAGATGGTTTATCTGCTGTCTCTCAAACAGTTGAAAAAACTCAAGAATTGGACCTTACTCCAATTGCAAACGGACTATTGGCGGAAAACTCTGAGTTTAACAGATATTTAAAATTCACTGCAGGAACAGAATTGGGTGACAAATTATTACAGCTAAAAGAAGATTTATTGTCAAAATGTACCGCTGATTTTCTGCATGAATCGGCAAAAGCTGATAATCTTAAACCTAATGAACAATTAGCTGTCTATTTGAGCGATTTTTATCATAAGCTATATGATTTGATTATTGAAGCGGCGGAAAATGAACAAATAAATATTGATGCTGAAACGGTTTTTAAAATTTTAGAAGAAGAATCAAGAAGAAGTTTTGTTGAAGCATGTAATATCAATAAAATTGATTTCTATGATTTTTATGATCATCGAAAAGTTGTCCCGGAAGATTTTAAAATTAAAGGAAGAAGATTTATTTCAGTGGCCAGTATGGATTTAAAAGAACTTGGGGCTATTGCGAATAACATTACTGAAAAAGAGTCAAATGATGCGTTGCTTCAACTTGAATTGGAAATAAGCAGAGTCATTACGGATCATGACGGTCTTAGAGAAAGTTTGCAAAGAGGAGAGAGTGCAGCTGATGAATATATTACAAAAATATTTGAAAAAGTTGATAGGAAGTTATTAATTGATCAAAACAGCAGTTACTCCAAACTGAGAGAACAAATAGGAAAAGCTTTTATTTTGAGTCATTCCATAAGATTTATAAAATCATCTTTTGAGGAAACGATGAACTCAATGATACCTGAAAGCAACAGAACATTGAACGCACTCAGAGAAAATGCCAAGGTTGATCTGCAGCAAGTTTTGGATTTGCTATTTAACAAGACAGTGGAAAATGGTGAATATGATATAAACCTTAGTAGTAAAGATGTTGCCATTCGACTTTTTAAACAAGCGGATCAAGAAATTTTACACATGATTGAAGTGAAATATGAAGCCTATGGCAGATATCGAAAAAGAATGGCCAGCGAAGAAGAAATGAGAGCCGAGGCAATCAGATATGTTACTGAAGAATTGATTCCAAAGTTCAAAAAAAATCATCAACAATCAACCGATGAAGAAAGAGTATCCGGCCATCCTTCGGCAACAAATTTGAAGGCCGTCAAAGAAGAGGATTATGATGTTGTCCCGGCAGAACAGAAAAAGCCACTTTTGGGAGACTTGGATAATCCAAATATTGACGATGATGACGATTTTGATCAAATGTTTGATCAATTGACATCCGGACAAGCTATCTCTACTTCCGAAAATTCAAATTCTGAGCAAGGAGACAGAGACTCATTGGAAATACCGAGAGCTCCTGAGTTTACAGATAAAAAAACTGAAACAGTACAGGATTTTGATGAAGAGGAAGATAGACCTACCGGAGTTTTTAATTATCATCCTGATGAAGAACCTATTAAATCAAGCCGCAGACCAGATGGGATACCATCAAGACAAACACCTCTTCCCGAGGACAATTCAGGAAAATTTGATACGGGCTTGTTGGGAGGAAGAGATTTACCGAATAATACCGATTCATCCAGTCAATCGGTTACCGACATAGAAAGTGAAGGAAGTGATGATAAACAAAATTCTACTTTTTCGAATATTGAGCTCTCAGATGCGGTGAATGAAGGTGAAGAGGAAACAACACAACTGCATTCAATAGGCGCTGAAGAATTAAAAAGAATAGAACAAGAGGCTGAAGAATCAGAATCGGAAAGAACTGCAGATGAAGAGACCAATAAAATTGAGGAAATTGAAGAAATTGAAGAAGTTGAACCAATCCATTCAAGTGGAATAGAAGAACTTAACCCGACTTTCCCTCGAGTTAGAAGTAACAGTGATCATCCTTCTGCTGTAGTTGTTCAAACCAGGCATGGATATATTGCCGGAGATCAACACGAACAAAGTGAAGTAAAAACTCAAAATATGTTTGCTGTTAAAATAGGAGATCAGAATCTTCCATCGCAAGAAACTGAACAAACTTCAAATTCAACTGAATCTATTTCGA
>WJLA01000102.1 GCA_014728765.1 Candidatus Peregrinibacteria bacterium | reverse complement strand
CATTTGGTATTTTCTGGAATTTTTGGATACTATTTAGGATTAGCAAAATTTTCTATTAATATTTACGAACATTCAAAATGGATGGGCAAAAAATTCTGGTTTACTAAAAAATTGGCCGGAATACTTAATATTTCAAGATTTCAAGCTTATAAAGAAAGCTTGATTATTAAAGGTGCGCTTTTAGCTATCATTTTACACACCTTTTACAATTATCTCCTAGCGGCGCTGAATTTGGTAATTCCTGCAGCAATAGTAGTAACATTGTCATTCTTATATTTAAAAATACTATTGAAAAATAGAGCAGGGCAATTAATATTAACAACTGATGAAAATAAAAACAGCATCTCCACGATGGCCAAAAAAGACGAAGAGGTGGTTATAGAACTTTTGGGATTATGGTTTAAGCAAAAAAAATATGTTGATGTTATTCATATTTGTAATCGACTCTTAAAAAGAGACCCGGATAATAAAGTTGTAAAATTGTTTAAAGCTAAAGCTTTAGACCAAACAAACCCTAACAGTCCTTATTCTAAAATTCTTTCCAGCCTTTTTTCTTCTCAAGATGAAAGTATTATTAATAAAAAAGAGCAATAGATTAGGTTTACTAATTTGTTTTTTCTTTTTATGATAGTCTTACTTTTAATAATGAGATGAATTTAAGAAATCTAAAAATTGCCATAGTTTGTGATTGGCTGACAACAGCGGGAGGAGCCGAAAAAGTCATCTTAGGCTTGCATCAACTTTTTCCAAATGCACCAATTTATACCAGCGTTTACAATCCGGAAAAAGTAAAAGGATTTGAAAAAGCTGAAATTCATACCTCTTTTCTACAAAAAATACCTTTAGCCAGAAAAAAACATCAATATTTCCTACAATTCATGCCTAAAATCTTCGAAAGCTTTGATTTAAGTGAGTATGACATTGTAATTTCCAGCTCTCATTCATGCGCAAAAGGTATTATTGTTAAACCTGAAACATTACATATATCATATTGTCACTCACCCATGAGATATGCATGGGATGGTCATCATCAATATATCAATGAATATAAAATTAACAGCTTTGTTAAAAAATTTGTACCTTTCTTCATACACAATATAAGGATATGGGACAGAATGTCAGCTGATAGAGTGGATACTTTTATTGCAAATTCAAATTATGTAAAAAATCGTATTCATAAATACTATCGCAAGGATTCACATGTAATACATCCATTTTTGGATAATAAGAATTACATTTCAACCAATCAACGTGAAGATTTTTTTCTTGCTGTTGGTAGATTGACATCATATAAGAGATTTGACTTGATAGTGGACACATTCAATCAACTCGACTATAAAATAAAAATTGCCGGAACAGGCAATATGATGAATGCCTTAAAGGCAAAGTCAAAGAAAAACATTGAATTTCTTGGCTACGTATCTGATCATGAACTATTAAAACTATACAGCAAAGCAAAAGCGCTTATATTTCCACAAATTGAAGATTTTGGAATTATACCCTTGGAATCGATGGCCTCAGGATGTCCGGTAATAGCATTTAAAAAAGGAGGAGCTTTGGAAACGGTAATTGATGGAAAAACCGGAACATTCTTTGATGAACAAAGTGTCGATTCGTTAAAAAATGCAATTTATAATTTTCAAACAATGGATTTCAATACTAATGAAATTATAGAACATGCCAATAGTTTTAGACAAAAACACTTCAATGAAAAATTTCTGAATTTGCTACAATCTGAATGGGAAAGACTTAATAATTAACTATTATAATGAATCTAAAAGACTATTTAAAAATCGGAATCAGAAATGCATATATTATTATATTATTAATATTTATTTCAATTATAACAACATATTTTGCTTTTTTTCAGCAAAATATTGATAAATTCCAATCTACTATTTTTGTTACATTCGCAAATCAACAAGATAACGAAAAAACTAATTTAGAGAGTAATATTTTGGATAGTATAACTGCAAATGATCAATTCGCTGAAAGCGTACAAGGTTGGTTTAGAAACCCTTCATTCTTAGATAGTTTATATTCAAAACACACTAATCTTTTAAATATTTCAGCTAAAAAGCAAGAAAAACAGAATATCATTATTATTTATGAAACACTTGATGAGAATTCCGCTAAAGAAGTGAAAAAATCAATAAATGAACTACTAAACAGACAAATAGTATCATTTAATAACAAGTCTCAATTGAACTTTGATATTGCGATTTTTGACCATCATTACAATATAATAAATTCCAGACAGTATTTTTATTTACTTGCAGCTGTAATATTCGGTTTATTAGCAGGATATTTAGTAGCGATTTCATATGAATTTTGGTTTGATAAATTAAAAAGTCCTTCTGAAATAAAGGCTATTTTTTGCAAAGAACCCTTTGATCATTTCAAAAATGAAAAGGATTTTAAATTAAATTTTAATTTTTTAATTAATAAACTGAAATCTGAAAAAAGAGGATATGAATTGGAAATATTTAATCTTACCAAATCTTCCAAATTTGGACTTGAAACAATTTCAAAAGAAGGGGATTTTAAAAAAACCATATCATTAAACATTCCTAATGATCTTGATAAAATTAATCCTTCAAGACCTTCTCTGATTATTCTTCAATATGGGGTATCGGAACTAAACATTCTAAAGAAACTATCCAAGCTCAATCTTTCATATTTACAAATTATTACAATTGATAGAGTAAGAAAATAATCTAAGCCTTCTTACTTTTCATTTTTGTATTAACATCCTTGATAAAGAGTGCAAAAATTGTGGCTACTGGAACAGCGAATATTAAACCAAGAATACCAAAAAAATTAAAACCTACCATCAAAGAAAAAATTATAATTATTGGATTTAATCCAACGGCTTTTTTCATTAAATATGGAATTAAAAAATTATTTTCAGCTTGTGAAACGGCCAAATAATAAATTGTCATGTAAAATGCAAGTCCGGGTGATTGACTTAGAATTATTGGAAATGAGACTATCCATGCAAAAAGCCTACCAAATATAGGAACTACCATTAGTATACCTACTATTATGGAATGTATTAGCGCATATTTAATTCCAACAACAGACAATCCCACCCATGTAATTATTGCGGTTATTAATGACACCATTAATTGACCTCTGATCCAAAATCCTATTTTGTTTTTAATCATTTGTAGTCTTGAAGAGACATATTCACCATATTTGACGGGAAATAATGATTTACATGCTTTTTCAATAGCCGCTTCATCTACTGTTATGAAAAACACCAACACAAAAACGATTATCAAGTTCATTAAACCGTTAGATATCAAAATTAAAAAAGTCCAAATGTTACCTCCCAAACCGATCACTTGTTGATAAACCAAACTTATAATACTCTGTAATTGCTCAATTAAAGATTTTGTATCTATTACTTTTAAATACTGTCCGAATGGTAAGGCTTCCCAATTTTCATTTGATAATTCCTTTATAAAGCTTTCCACAACTCTTATTATTGCTAACAATTGGTCATTGATTATTGGCAATAAACTTGACAAAAACAGAGCGGTTAAAATAAATGCTATCAAATACAGTAATATTACACTTAATGCTCTTGGAATTTTATAATGTTGCAAATAATCAACAATTGGGTCCAATGCGGCCGCAATAAAAAATGAAGCCAAAAAAATTATTATAATATCTGTTATTCGAAATAATACATATACAGACAAGATAACCGCAAAAATCATTAAGGTTGACTTTGCCACATTCAATAAATCAAATTTAACCAAGGTCTGATTACTTTTTTTCATTTTTTTAAGTTATTGCAGCTAAAATTACGTTAATAATCGACCATGCCAAAAATGCCAACACCATACCAAGTAAAGCATTTTTTATATATGTCTTTCCAACTTCTTTTTTTTCAATCATTGCTCCGACAGTATAATAGTATCCACCGATTATCACAAAAATTAAAGCTATTATACTGACTATTCCCAATAAATAATTACTGAAATATTGAATAAAGTATGGAAACAGTGAAAGGGGAATATCACCTGTAGTTATTGCACATCCTAAAAGCTGACCTACATTCTCAATTTCATTTGAAGAAGATGTTTTATAGTCTAAAATCTTCTTTGAACACTCTTCCAAAGAGTTATCACCTGCATCTGGCAAAATAGTTCCTTGCTGGGCATAAGAAATTCCTGTATATGCATTTATACCAAACAAAATTATACTAAGAATTAATAGAAATTTTTTTATTTTCATTTTTTTCTTTTAGTTATAAAGATTATACTTGTTTTATCAAATATCTCAAATATTTTAAATGAATAAGCACGAAACACCAATCATTGCGATCATTGGAAAACCCAATGTTGGAAAATCCACTCTTTTCAATAGATTAATCAAGAAAAGAGTAGCTATTACCGCGAATGAAGCGGGAACAACCAGAGATAGAATATTCTATAAAATAAATCTCAAAGATATTGAAACGATTTTTGTCGACACCAGCGGGCTAGAATTTAGCAAACAAGAAGATATCGAAGCGGAAATGCACCAACAAGTAAAAGCCGCACTTCAAGAAGCTGACCTAATTATATTTTTAGTTGATGGAAAATCTATTCCGGTCGCAGACGATTACCAAACAGCGGAACTATTGAGAAAGAATTCAAAACCCACTTTCCTGGTAGCAAACAAATGTGATAACCCAAATTCTTTTCAATACCTTTCCGACTGGTCCGAGCTGGGATTTGATAAAATTCATGACATTTCCGCCTTACACAATAAAAATATTGATAATTTAAAAAAAGAAATTTACTCAGAACTCAAAAGACTGGGATTTGAAAATAAAAAACCTATCAAAAATAATAATGATGCAATTAAAATATCATTTGTAGGAAGACCAAACGCCGGAAAATCAACTTTTATAAATTCATTACTCAATGAAAAAAGACTTATTACTTCAGATTTACCTGGAACAACCAGAGATGCCACTGATTCTGAAATAGAATATAATGATCAATTATTCACGTTAATTGACACTGCCGGATTGAGGAAAAGAGGGAAAATTGAAAAAGGTATTGAAAAGTTTTCCTCCATCAGAGCATTGGATTCAATAGAAAGATCTGACATTGTTTGCTTGATTATGGATTATTCAGTGGGAATTCGAGCTCAAGATCTTCATATCACATCTTTCATCTTGGATAATGCAAAAGGCTTGATTCTCATATTAAACAAAATTGATTTAATGGAAGATAAAGAACAAGAAAGAAAAAGAATTATTAATATTTTAAAAAGAAGATTTGATTATTTATCATGGGCACCGGTTGTTTTTACTTCCGGATTAAACAAAAAAAACATCACGCAGATTTTTTCACTTGCCGAAAAGATTCAAATTGAAAGAAACAAGAGTATTGAACATCAGCAATTAATTGACTTTTTACAAACAACCTATCATAAACATTATCCTACTACGGGAGGTCCTAGAAAAGTTAATTTTTATGATATGAAACAAATTGGAAAAAACCCACCTGAATTCGAAATATTAGTGAATAAGTTTGAAAATATTCATTTTTCTTATCAAAGATATTTAGAAAACCAATTTCGAGAACAATTCGGCTTTGAGGGAACTGGTATAAACTTCATATATCGCGATTTAGATAAAAAGCTCACTAAAAAGTTTACTCCTCTTTAGTCTTTTGAAAAAGTCGTCACGATACACCTTTCTTTGATCATTATTGTGATATTTTAGAATATTATCCTTTACAATTACAGAAGCGTTTTCGGGTAGGTATTTTTTATTTGCTTGAAATCTTTTATTAAATATTTTTTTTAATTTTTTTTCCAATATATCACCTAATTTTGTATTTAAAATATTTTCTAATAGTATTTTTGTAAGCTTAGTTCTAACATTTTTTGATTTGTGATAATGACTTCTTCTAGTCGTAAACTTATCAAAATATTTATTTATCCAATGTTTATTACTTATTTCAAGATCATTCCAAATTCTGTTTGCGCCATAAATTGGCAAAAGACCAATCAGCCAATAAGCAAGATAAATATCATCTTCAATCATATAATTCTCTAAATCAATATTATCTTCAACTACAAAAAAACTGAGGCAAAATCTCTTACGAATCTTTTTGCCATGTCTTCTTGCTCCAATTAAATGAGTAAAAAAAGTTGCAAAAAATTTGGTGGTATAAATACGGTTTTTTTCAGTTACGATAAAAACATCTATATCACTATCATCGTCAATAACACCAAATCCCAGATAATTACAGATACATAAAAATCTTATATACGGCACATACTTGAAAATCCAATTTTTATTTTTGATTCTTTTCCAATATTCATCAATCAATAACTGCCTTTTTTTATTTTCAAAATATTCATTATCAAAAACAATTTTTTCTGAAATAAGCTTAAGATTTGCAGATTGTTTTACTGCACTTCTTATTTTAACTCGATTTGCTTTTTTGCCAATGATTAACCTGTTCATTTCCGGAACAGTAAGGTTAATGTTGAAAATATTAAAATAAATAACCGTTGCGATTATTCTTTTTTCCAGATCTAATTTTGCAAGTCGTTGTATGATGTTATATTTTGATTATCTATATTTTGATCTTATACTTATCTTGAAGTTTTTCAAATAAATGAAATATTCTATCAAATACATTTTATCAAAGTTACCTGATCAACCTGGAGTTTATAAGATGCTCAATCAGGAAAATCAAATAATCTACATTGGTAAAGCCAAAAACCTCAAAAAAAGGGTTAAAAGTTATTTTAACAAGCAAATAGATAATATTAAGACACAAAAGCTGGTACAAAATATTAACAATATTGAATACATTATCACTAATAGTGATCTTGAAGCTATTCTGTTGGAAACAAATCTAATTAAAGAACATCGACCCAAATATAATATTTTGATGAAAGATGACAAAAACTTTGCGTATATCAAAATTACATTAAATGAAGATTATCCAAGAATTTTTGTCACAAGAAAAGTTTTAAAAGACGGAGCGAAGTATATTGGACCAAAATCATCTGCCGGTAAAATATATCAAACACTTAATTTATTAAGAAAATTATTTCCTTATCGAAATTGCAATCTAAATATTGAAGATCAAGGTAAAGCGGAAAATGTTTATGGAAAAAAAAGAAAAGTGAAAGTAACGAGAGCTGGAATAAAATATCCATGCTTAGACTTGCACATTAAAAGATGCTTGGGTCCTTGCGTAGGGATTCCGGACATTAATGCATATCAAAATACAATTAAACAAATAATTGGCTTTCTTGAAGGTAAATACCAAGAAGTTATAGAAATATTCAAAACGGAAATGATTAATGCGGCAAATCAAAAAAATTTTGAAAAAGCTGCAAAAATAAGAGACAAAATTCAAGATATTGAAGAATTATTTGAAAAGCAGATTATTTCGACTCCGGATCACCAAGACAGTGATATAATAAACTTTTATCTTGAAAATGAAAAAGCTTACTTTAATGTATTTCAAATTAGAAATGGGAAAATAATCGACCAACAAAATTTGACATTAAAAATCAACCTTAACGAAAGTGACAATGATATTTTAGAAAAATTTTTATTACAGTTTTATCTTGATTTGCCTTTATTGCCCTCAAGAATAATAATTCCGGCTACTATTGAAAATCAGTCGTCAATCAATGAAATATTAACTAATCAAGCTAAACATAAAGTTGAATTGGTATTTCCACATAGGGGTAAATCCGATCAGCTTTTGGAATTATCTTTGGAAAATGCAAAAAGCTATGCAAATCAAAGCAGAGCTAAATGGGAATCTAAGTTCATTTCGGATAGAGAAATGGCATTAGACAAGTTAGCTCAATATATTGGTCTGGATAAACTTCCAAGACGAATTGAATGCTATGATGTATCTCATCTAAGTGGAACTCATACTGTTGCTTCAATGGTAGTTTTTGAAAATGGATTTCCTAACAAAAGTCATTATAGACATTTTAAAATAGACAGAGAATTCTCAGGTAATCCGGATGATTTCGCATCAATTAATGAAGTCATTCTAAGAAGAATCAAATATTTAAAACCGGAACTTGATTTTAAGGATTTAAAAGTTTTAAAAAATAAAGAAAATATTAAAGTTAAGAAATCAAAACATACTGTTTTCAATGGAAAAATGTTATATTCATCAAAGTTAAAAACAATTATTCAGATAGACTCGGTTAAAATACAACTTATTCAAAAAATAACTCGCAAAATCTTGAATAAATATAAGACCAAAAGAATATACTTTATTTTAGATCAACCATTTGCTGATAAACTGTTGACGATAGGTTTTGAGGAATTAAAAAAAATACCTAAAGAAATTCAAAAAATTCCCGAGGGAAATTCAATCATAGTATTTGATAAAAACAAAAATTTTGAAGATAATTCTTTCAAAAGAACACCTGATCTTATAGTTATTGATGGTGGTAAAGGTCAATTATCTTCAGCCATAAAAGCATTTAAAAAAGATATTAAAACGATACCCATTATTTCCTTAGCGAAAAAAGAAGAAGAAATTTTCATGCCGAATCAAAAAAAATCACTTAAACTGGATAAAACTGACCCTTCTTCACTCTTGCTTCAGCATATAAGAAACGAAGCCCATCGCTTTGCAATCGAATATAATCGCAAACTTCGAAAAAAAGATTATACTGTATCAGGACTTGAAGATATCGAAGGAATAGGTAAGTCTATATCAAATAAGCTTCTAAAAAAATTTGGATCTATCAAAAATATAAAACTGGCCTCAGAAGAAGAAATTGCAGAAATAACTGGAACAAGACTGGCAATCAAGATGAAAAATAATTTATTTTAAAAGAATGGAAATATTTATAGCAATAATTGGAATTACAATTTTAGGAGGAATAATTCTCGCACTGATCAAATT